>CAYYHN010000567.1:0-3732 GCA_964471245.1 uncultured Rhodothermaceae bacterium
CGGCTGTCATGATGTATCTCGTGTCGTTCTGCGACGATGTGTCCCAGCACACGCTGCGCGACTTCCTGCTGGTAGCCGGAGAGATTGGCAGCCTCTTCAAGAAAGGCGCAACCATCTCGGCGGCAATGGGCGGTTGTCAAGCCGAGATTGGCGTCTCCTCGGCGATGGCCGCCGCAGCATTAACCGCCGTACAAGGCGGTAGCCCCGACCAAGCCTTGATGGCTGCTGAGATTGCAATGGAACATCACCTCGGCCTCACCTGCGATCCCATCGCCGGGTTGGTGCAGATCCCGTGCATCGAACGCAACTCGATGGGCGCCATCAAGGCCATCACTGCCTCGCACATTGCCTTGGAAAGCGACCCCGCCGACGCGAAAGTGTCGCTTGATGCCTGCATCAAATCGATGTGGGCCACCGCGCAAGACATGAACAGCAAGTACAAGGAAACCTCCGAGGGGGGACTCGCGGTTCACATTCCCGTTTACCTTGCTGAGTGCTAAATTGGCTAGTGGCTAGTGGCTAGTGGCTAGTGGCTAGTGGCTAGTGGCTAGCCGTACAAAAGAGTTTTTCGAGATCTACATGCGAACCCGACTGTTTCCCCATTGCCACAGTGCAGGTCTACTTTTCGTGGCACTTATGCTCACGGCCTGTGAAGCGCCGCCTGAAGAGACGGCGGTCTACGAGCTGCGCGGGCGGTACATCGCGCCTGCTTTTAATGGAGAGGCTGCCATCATCGAGCATGAAGCCATTCCCAACGGCATGCAGGCCATGCGCATGTCGATGCGTGTCGCGGATCCCGCCGAGTGGACAGGCATCTCGGGGGGCAATGCGGTGCAATTTGATTTGGTGACCACCTCCGATGACCTGGTCTTCATTCGTAATCCGATCCTCCTGCCCGATACGACAACGCTGATGATCCCGTCGGATATGGCTCCGCCAGCCGATTCGACCGACGCCTAAACATTTTGGTAACCCTCGCGTATTTTTTAGCAGACCTCCACACCAAATCGCACCACCGCTATGCTGCGCCGCCTCCTCTTTGTTCTAGCCTTCGTGTTGATGACCACACCGGCTGTCGCGCAGGAAAATATCTCGTGGGATGTGCTGGCGCAGGTCAAGTTGGTCAAGACTGACGCGGGTAAGTATGTGCCGGAGTTTCAAGAGCCGGTGCAAGCATTGAGCACCCAGCAAGTTGCACTCAAAGGCTTTATGCTGCCGCTCGATCAAAGCCCGAAGCAGCAGCACTTCATCCTCAGCGCCAACCCGGTTGCCAATTGCTTCTACTGCTTGCCCGGCGGCCCCGAGTCGCTGATCGAGGTCAAGCTCGACGAAGCTGTAGACTTTAGTTACGATCCCATCACCATTTCCGGCACGCTCGAACTCCTGGCCGATGATCCGATGGGCATGTACTACCGTCTCAACAATGCCAAAGTCGAATCGGACTAGTGGCGCACTTTGTTAGCGACTTCATTGGGTCCCAAGAAGGGCGACATGAACGGGATCTGGCAGCGCATCAAGAATGTCGCACTGATGGCCTCGATCCTGTGGAGGCACGTTAACCATCTGAAATGGCATCCACACGTTCCTTTGTTAGCACGTTCCTTTGATTGTCTCGGCAGCAGGCAAAGCATCCAATTCCTGCTTCGGGTCGGTCGTCATACAGCTACACCATGAAGGCACATTTCAAGGCTCAAAACATCGCGTCACACGTCGTTGATATCTGTGTTCACTTGGGAACGCTGACCTCAGAGGGCGCTGACGAACGGTACTTTTTGCTGCGGACTTTTGAGGACGAACATCTCCATATTACGTATGAGCTTGAGGTGGAGGACTATGAGTACTATCGACCTAAGCGTATCGGCACGCGCATAGAGATCGTAGACCAAGCTACTCAGCAGCATGTCGTAAAATCGCGCGAGAATGAAACGGATTGGCACCTCGAATACGTCCCCGGCGCGTGGGAGGACCATCTCAACGATCTCGCACACAAAGCCTTGGCCGTGAACGCGGCGCGAAACAAGCAACGAGGTGCATGAGATGGTTGTCGAAGCTTGTGTCACGACTATTGCTGAAGGCGTCATGGCCGAGCAGGCAGGTGCCAACCGCCTCGAGTACTGTATCGACCTCGCCACCGGCGGCTGTTCGCCTGATGCGGCTATGGTGGCCCAACTCGTAGCAGCCGTCTCCATTCCTGTCGTCGTGATGGTGCGGCCCCGTTCGGGTGATTTTGTGTACACACCCACAGAGGTGCACCACATGCTTGCCGAAATCGACCAGTTTCGTCGTGCCGGTGCACACGGCATCGCCACGGGCGCGCTGCGCACGGATGACGGCGTCGATTGGGAAACGATGCAGCGTTTGGTTAAAGCGGCTGCCGCACTCCCCGTCACGTTCCATCGCGCCATCGACCACGTTTGGGAGGCCTATCCAAAGGCACGAGCCTTGACGATTCACCGCCTTGCTGATCTCGGTGTTCGTCGCTTATTGACGGGAGGAGGAACTGCCACTGCCGCGTATGGGGCTGATGTGTTGCACCAACTTAATCGTCGTGCACCTGCATCCTTGACCATCATTGCTGCAGGATCTGTCCGCGCCAATCACGTAGCCGATTTGGTGCAGCAAACCGGCGTACGCGAAGTCCACGCCCGTGCAGAGGCTATTCCAGCATTGGTGCAGGCACTGCATACGACCCAAGATCACATCCAATCTGGAGAGAGTATCGATGACAGCTACAGCGCATAAAACACAGCTTGCAACCTACCTCTACGAAGCAGATGTTTGTACCATCAGCCAACTCCTCGTGGACTTTGGGGACATGCCACGACTAAGTACTCACGTCGCCGAACTGGTCTGCTGTGGTGACCTCGAAATCATGGAAGGCGGCATGTTTCAGTGGCACGGCACTTCGGCAAAGCCATCCTTAGAAGAACTGCAACGCGCCATGCACTTGCTTGATAAGGTGGAGTCCTCAAGCAGTCCTAACCTGCTCCGCTTTGTGGATGAGGTGCAGGCAGGCATCGACACGCATACAAAAGCGCAAAAATGATGCGTTCTGCTAGGGATCATGCGACTATCAATCATACGCCACTGCAAGTGTGTCGTGGTGGCGGGAGATGAGGGAGCGCAGGTAGGGGCTGATGGCCCAGACGTCGTCGAATCCGGCTGATTTGGCCGCGCGGTCTTCGTCTTCGAGGGAGATGTCCGCGCTTTCGGCGAAGTGCTTCAAGTCGCGGTAGAAGCCGAGCGTGAAGAGGTCGGTGGAGCCGCCGTGGGAGCGGACGAAGATGAGGTTTTGTGGACGATCGAGGGCGGCAAGGTAGCGGTTCTCCATCTCGCGTTGGTGGTAGAGTTCAGCATGCTTGCCCGGCAGGGCTTCGAACATCTCGACATGGTAAAAGGCCATACCTTCGAAGCGCTGCTGCACTTCATCGAGCGATGGTCCCATCACGAACAGGTCTTCTTGCCACGCGACGAGGTCGGTGTTCTTCTCAGCCCAACCCGCATGGGCTTGGGTGCGTGCCGCGATACGTTCGGGTGTGAAGTACGCTGCATAGCTTTCCATCGGGTAGATGACCATCACGTCCCAGTGGTCGCCTTGAGTGTGGCGCATCGTGAACGAGGTGGGTTCGCCTGCGGCGGCGAGGCGTGCCTGCTCGTCTTTGAAGTGCGCGAGCACGGTGCGGTATTCGCCGGGCGTCGCACGGACGAGCGTCACGCGGTACAGATAAGACG
>CAYYHN010000568.1:0-3424 GCA_964471245.1 uncultured Rhodothermaceae bacterium
TGTTGAAGCGCGGTATGCACTGCTCCTCCTACTTGAAGAAGTTGAATCTGATGCTGCTGGAATCGACACCCACATTACGGCACTTGTCGAACAGTTGCCCCAGAACTTAGCCGTGCGATTGAAGCAGGCCCAGCTTGCCGCAATGCGAAGTGAGGGCGCTACCGTGGATACTGCGCTCGATGCGCTCCAACCCTTTGCCTCAAGTTGGTCCGAAGCCGCACAGACGCAGTTCTCGGCTGCTACAGAAGCCACATCAACGAGCCCCGAGCAACTACAAGCGCTTGCCGTACTGCAAAACGTCTTGTTGCGTGAACTAGCCTATCGAGAAAACCTCGCCGCACTACAGACGCCGCCCGAACTGGTTGCAGAGCTAATTCCAACGTTCATGCGGTTGCCTAACCCGTCGCCGCGTGTGTCGCCACCAGACGACAGCTTGACCTTTTTTGCCGAGCCACTGCCAGATGCCGAAGGAACCTGGCAAGCACTCGATGTGGTCTTTTTGCGCGAGGAAGGTGCACCCGACCTGTTGTTAGCGGACGCAGAGACGTTTGTCATGGGACGTGAGCCCGCCGTCCCTTTCCCAGGGAGCAACGCATCCCTTCCAATACGCGGCATTGCTGCACTCGATTACAATTATGACTTCCGCATGGATGTGGCTGTTGCTGGGGAGCAAGGTCTTCGGTTGTACACGCAGGATAGTCTCGGCCGCTTCTCGGATGTGAGCGAGCAGTTTACGCCAGCCGATGAAGCAACACAGGCATTTGTTGGCGTTTGGGCGGTGGACATCGATCTCGAAGGCGATATGGACCTCGTTGTGGCGAAGCAAGATGGACCACCGATGCTTTTCCAAAACCGCGGCGACGGCACCTTTGCAGCGCAACCCTTTATCGCCGATCTGCCTTCCCTTGTTGCGTTCGATTGGGCCGATCTAGATCACGACAGCGACCCCGACTTGGCTGCAATCGATGCAAACGGTCAACTCTACGTTTGGGAAAACCTTCGTAATGGCCGCTATCAAAAATGGGATCTCGAAGCTCTCACAACAGCCGCTGCACTCCGCATTGCGGACCTCGATTCGGACGGCTTCAACGAACTCCTTGTGTGGCTATCGGACGGTACGATTCAGCGTCTCGGAACCGAGGATGGCAGGGGATGGTCAAGCCAAACGGTCGTAAGCGGAGCCCCAGCCGCTTCGCCTGGAGCAGGTCATTTCTTTGTAAATGATATCGACAACAACGGGAGTTTAGATGTGCTCGCCTCTGCCAATGGGGCTTGGCGGTTGTGGCTAAGTGCCGCCGAAGCGCAATTCCCCGTGACGATGGCCGGAGACGAGGCCACCGTACACGCCATCGCGGAAATGAGTGGCGATGGACGGTTGGACTTGGTTGGGTTGGATGATCAAGGCGAAGTCGTCAACCTTGTCAACTTCGGTGTGAAGCCCTACCACTGGAAACGCATGCGCTTGCAAGCGGCTTCCGTTTTGGGAGATCAGCGGATCAATTCCTACGGCATCGGTGGCACCGTGGAAATGCGTGCGGGATTGCGATACCAGAAGCAAATCATCCGTGAGCCCGTCGTCCATTTTGGCCTCGGCACAGACCTCGTTGCCGATATGGCGCGCATCGTATGGCCGAATGGCAGCGTGCAAGCCGAATTCGACTTGTTATCCGATCAGGTTGTGTCTGCGCAACAGCGCCTTAAAGGATCGTGTCCGTGGCTATTTACCTACAATGGCGAAGAGATGACGTTTGTGACGGACTTCATCTGGCGCTCGCCGCTTGGCCTTGCAATCAATGCGCAAGAGACAGCAGGTGTGATGGCGACGGAGGACTGGGTGCGTATCCAGAGCGACCAACTGGTGCCTAAAGAAGGCCACTACGATGTCCGTATCACAGCCGAACTCTGGGAAACGCACTTCTTCGACCACGTCTCGTTGCTAGCCGTCGATCACCCGGATAGCACTGCCATGTACATAGACGAGCGCTTTGTAATGCCGCCTCCGGCCCACAGCGTGCATCTGACAACATTGCCACAACCCGTGCGTAGCGTCACCACAGATCTAGGTACAGATGCAACAGCACTAGTGGCGAAACGAGATGCCCAGTACCTGGACTTCGCAGGACGCGGCCCCTATCAAGGAGTGACGCGGAACCATCACATTGTCGTCGACTTGGGGGAAGTAGATCCAGAAGTGCCCAATGTCCTGCTTGCAACAGGGTGGATTCGCCCAACGGATAGCTCCATCAACGTAGCGATTGGGCAAGGCGAGCAGGTGCGTCCTCAAGGGCTCATGGTCGAGGTCGATGATGGACAAGGCAGTTGGCGTACGCTACATGCGGATTACGGCTTCCCTTCCGGTAAAGAGAAGACCGTGCTGATTGATTTGGAGAATGCGTTTGAGCAAGGCAGACCCGCACGCGTACGACTGTCTACCAACCTCGAGATCTATTGGGATCAATTGCAATGGGCTATGCGCTTGTCAGATGAGGTTGCGAACATGCAAGTCGCCTCAACGGCTTCTGCCGAGCTTCGGTATCGTGGATTCGGTCGCGTGACGGAAGCGAATCGCTCCTCACCCGAGTTGCCCCACTACAACGATCTAGTCGCCACGGAACCCATTTGGCTTGATCTCGAAGGGTATTACACGCGCTTTGGCGATGTCATGCCGTTGCTCGACCAAGTAGACGACCGCTACGTCATTATGAACGCAGGAGACGAAATGCGCTTCCAGTTCGAAGCCTTGCCAGCTCCCAAAACGGGATGGACGCGCACCTTCGTGCTCATCGGCGATGGCTGGGTGAAAGATGGCGATTACAACACCACCTTTTCGACGACGGTCCTGCCGCTTCCTTCGCATGACAATCCATCGTACACTACACCGCCAACAACGTTGGAGGCCGATCCTGTGTACCAACGTCACGCTGAAGATTGGCAAACATACCACACGCGGTACGTCGCATCGAGGCGGTTTGTCACGGCGCTAACACGCTAGTCGTACGCACTCATGCTGCCACTAAAACAACGGCATCGCGAGGAGCTAGCCTGATGCTCGATGCAGACGATATCACGTCGGATGTCGTGCGCGGCCAATGTGGTGTATAATCGCCAAGAGGGAGGGGGACGTTTTGTGCCTCCGTTCCGGCATTGAACGCCACGATCACCGCCGTGTCCTCAAGCTGACGGCGGAAGGTAAAGAAATGGCCTTGGGCATGCAAAACTTCAAACGTGCCCGTCCTTAAGGCGGGGAGTGATGCTCTCAGTTGGATGGCTTCTTTGATGTACGCCCGCAGATCCGAATGCCACCGAGCCTCATCATCCCATGGAAATGCTTCACGGCAATGGGGATCGTCGCCAGCGGAAAGCCCAATTTCATCGCCGTAGTAGATGCAAGGAGCACCCGGCATCGTCATGAGAAAGAGAAAGC
>CAYYHN010000568.1:3434-3728 GCA_964471245.1 uncultured Rhodothermaceae bacterium
TTCAGCGCCTCAAAATCGTCCTGCAGAATCCATGCTGCCCGTGCTGTGTCATGGCTGTCCAACAAGTTGAGTTGCACTTGGTTCACCGCAGGATCGTACCACGCAAGGATGTCTTCCAGATGCTTCGCAAACGCCTGTGCATCAATTGCTTCTATCGGGAGCCCATCACGCTTGTACCCTTTCCTAATGGAAGCACCGCCGAAGAAGCTGAGCGTACCCGTCATCAATGGATAGTTCATGACGGCATCGAATTGATCCCCTTGCAGCCACGGGGCGGCATTTTCCCAGATTTCC
>CAYYHN010000569.1:0-3718 GCA_964471245.1 uncultured Rhodothermaceae bacterium
AGAAGACCTTCAATGGTATTGGCTTCGTCTTGCGTCAGCCCTAGCGCTTCGACCATAGCCGCGAACTCGGCGGCTTGGCGTTCTGCACGTTCAGCAGCACGCTCAGCTTCGCGCTCTTCGCGGAGGCGCTCCAATTCAGCGATCTGGTCATCCGTCAGCAAGGCTTCGATTTCAGCTTTTAAGGCTTCGCGGAGGGCTTCCATCTCAGCGCGGAACGTTTCGCGGTCGATGGTTTCGTTGCGCAGTGCCTCAGCGAGCGCTTCAAACTGGCTGCGGTAGCTGTCACGGATGGCTTCGGCAGCGGCTTGCTGATCATCCGTCAGGATATCGCCCAGCGGGTTGCTATCTCCACCTGGACGGTTGCCCCCGGGGCGGTTGCCTTGGCCACCGGGACCGCGGCGGCCTTGCCCGTCTTGGCCACGCATGCCCGGTCCGCCCATACCACGCGTGCTGTCATAGCGCGCACTTAGGTCAAACAAGCGTTGCTTCTGCTCGTCGGACAGAGTGGCTTGCAGTTCAGCAGCAACATACCAGAGGAAGCCCGGGGCACGCATGCTGTCGCCATTCGCCGTGACGGCAGTCAGCATGGCGTTGGACTGCACTTCTGAAAGTGCTAATTCATTGGTAAGCAGAACCGTGAGTTCCGTGAGTTCATCGGTTTCCGTGTCTTCGGATTCGTTGTTAGCGCCAGTGATGCTGTCACAGCCTACAGCTAGCAGCGCAACAAGTGCGACGAGAGTGCTCCAGCGTTTTGAGAAAAAGAAGCGTTTCATGGTGAATTTGGGTAGGTGCTATCGATGTATTGAGAGTGTTCAACCTTGTGGTTCTGCTCTACCTACACACGATGTGATACGGCCCCCCCATGCTTGTTGAAAGTTTTTTTACGAAGGCAAAAAATGTTTCATGGCTTTGCGAACGGACTTCAAAGCATGCCCCATCTGATTCTCGATGGTTTTGACGCTGATACCAAGCGCATGTGCCGCTTCCTTGTAGCTTAGTTGCTCGATAAAACACAGTTCAAACACGGCCCGACGACGTTCTGGCAACTGAGCAACGGCTTTCCGAAGTGCAGCTTGTACGTCATTATACTCACTCAACTCGCTCGCTGCGCCAACAGAAGAAGCAGGAAGCGCATCGTCAGTCTGTTGACTCTTGTCGAACTTGGCGGTGTCTCTGAAATGATTGAGCGCCCGCGTATAGCCAATGCGAAAGAGGTACGCGCGCAGCGATTTGTCAGGGTTGATGTGTGCGCGATGTTCCCAAATGTGCACGAAGGCGTTTTGTACCAAGTCCTCGCAAACGGCTGCATCGACCTTGCGACGCAATAGGTAGCGCGAAAGCAAGCCATGGTACCGGTCAAAGAACGCTTTAAATGCTTGCTGGTCTCCTAATCGGATGCGGCGTGCTAAGTCGGAATCAGAGACGTCCGGTGCAATGGATGCGGCAAGGATCAGCAGCAGTACAGCGACGATGAGAAGTGAAGACAACACGCGATTGCGTTCCGGGTATTGGGGCGATGAAGACGTTTCAAACTAACGATACGCAGGTTGTGGCAGCAAGTAATGTGCAGAAAAACATACACGTGAACGAACGGACACCGTCACATTCGATGCATGCCAAATTCAGGGGTCTCAGAAAAAAACGCGATTCGAGAAAAAAGTTACTTAAGCTTTCTCATTCTTGTACGATGACGCTGTTGGGGGATTTACCCCGTTTTGAGTAATCGCTTAATTTGGCGTTTTTCAGCGTCGATGCTAAAGAAAGATGCTTCTTATTGCGGAAAAATATTCCGCGGACTGGAAAAGTAGTCCGGTTTTTGAATGAGAGGCCCCCACCAGCCTGTCTTGGGCATGTCTCGCGTCAAGCGAAAGACGAGTCAGTTAAGTAGATAGGCGCAATACTTTAGTATCGGAGTCATGCGGAACGCGAACGCCTCTCGATTTTTCCTGCTAGCGATGTTACTCACTTTAGTCGCAGGGCCAGCCTTCGGAGAGCCTATCGACTTAGCTGAAGATCTCGTACGAGTGCGCCTCCATGAGGCGGCTAACCCTGAGCACATCCGTCTTGAAAATCCTGCATCTTCGTTGGAGGTTTGGGACCAAGGGCGTAATCAACGGTTGCTGACGGTTGCTCCAGGCACGTCCCTGCTGGTGAAAGGCACCTCCAGTCGCCTTGCGTTGGTTTATGGCGGCCGTACGTACCAAGCCAGTGCTATCCGAGTGGTTCCTCAGCATTCAACGGGCACAACGGTTGGGGTAGAAAAAGGAAGCAAGCGCGTCGCAGAAATGCAGTACCCCGGTCAGTTCTGGCTCTACGGGGAAGGACAGCGCGAAGTGAAAGTCGTCAATCATGTCCCAATGGAAACGTATGTGGCCTCGGTTGTGGCGAACGAGTATGGTCTGGGAGACTTGGAAGGGGCGAAGGCCCAAGCTGTTGTAGCACGCACGTACAGTATTTATAAACGGAAGTCGTTCGATGGGACCTACGACCTGTATGACGACACTCGCTCACAAGTGTACCGTGGTCTAAAGAAGATGACACCCCTCGAATTGCAGGCAGCTCAGGAAACGGCTGGTGAGGTTTTGACCTTCAACGGTGAGGTCATCGAAGCAGTCTATTACTCATCAAGTGGTGGACATACAGCCGCCAACGAGTCCGTCTGGAGTTCAACACCGATCCCGTATCTCCGCGCTCGTGTCGATCCGTACGATGTGTACTCGCCGCATCACAACTGGGAATACACGGTCGATCAGCAGCGGATGCTCGAACAACTTGGTAAAGCCTACGGCGCACGTCTTCGTGGTTTCGAAGTCGCAGATCGTAGCAGTGACGGCCGTGTTGCTTCTGTTCGTCTGCACCGTTCCAATGGTGGTAAAACGGTGGTGTCGGCGAACAGCTTCCGGAGCAAGTTCACGCAAGCCTTCGGTGTGCGGAGCCTGCGTAGCACCTTCTTCGACGTACGCAAGCAAGGCAGCAGCTATGTCTTCGAAGGGCATGGCTATGGGCACGGCGTAGGTATGAGCCAGTGGGGAGCCCACGCGCAGTCAAAGGCCGGACGTACGTACCGCGACATCCTGTCCTTCTATTACACGGGGGTCGACTTGATGCGCTTGCCCTATGCGAATCACATAGCCGAGCAGCGTCCTAGTAGTCATATTGCGCCGCAGCCGCAGCATGTGAGCAGCCCACCGCAGCCACGTCGTCAGCAACAACCGACAGTCACCAATGCTGCACCGTCTGCCGAGGCCGGACAACGGGTACGACGCCGTGTGCACAGCCCAGAGGCTTCACCACGTGTGCAAACACAACCCGCGACGACTACGGTCGTGCGCGTACAGCCGCAGCGCACGCCTCAACATCAGCCCGCAACGCCCCCGGAGCACGAAACAACGCGCGTGCAGCCTACGGTACAAACGCCCGTCGTGCAGTCTAAACCACGGCAGACCGAGTCAAAACCGAAAGAGCGTGTGCGTCGTGTGCGCGGATGGTAAGGCTCTACGGATCAAGTATACTGACCCAAAAGGAAGGGGTGAGGAAGTACAGTGTGGCCTCATCCCTTCCTTTTTCTATTAGGGTTTGGTACGGTGCCAGCCGCATGTGCGGCTAAATGGCGGTCCAGGCTTGATGGCCTTCTTGCCAACCCGCACGTGCCATTCGCGGCGTGGAATAGGCCCAGCCTGCGGTGCCATCAGCGCCGATAAGGATGATGCCGCCTGTC
>CAYYHN010000570.1:0-3713 GCA_964471245.1 uncultured Rhodothermaceae bacterium
TCGAGGAGGCATGGATGAGATCAGCGACGGCTTCGGCTTGCGCAAGATCGAGCTTGCCATTCAGAAAGGCACGCTGCGTGAACTCGCCCGGCTCGGCTAGACGTGCTCCATGTGAGAGGAGGCTCTGCAGAATGAGTTGCGGTGCGAAGTCACCCCCGTGACACGAGACCTCGACGATGTCCTCGCCTGTGGCCGAGCGCGGCGCACGAAATACCGTGACGACGACTTGGTCGATATCACGCCCGTTGGCGTCCATCAGATGTCCAAAATGTACCGTGTTCGCAGGCACTTCGGCGAGGGTCGCCCCACGGAAGCAGGCATCGACTACTGCGATGGCATGGGGGCCGGCTACGCGCAAGATCGCCAGCGCCGCCTGTCCGCGTGCTGTGGCGATGGCAGCGATGGTGTCATTAACCAACTGCACGGCTTAGCGCTTTTGCTTCTTCCGCGCCGACTTGGACGCGCCATTTTTTGAGGCCTTGCCGTTGCGCATCGTCTTAGCAGCCGTCGGGCCTTTCTTCTTGCGCGTCGTTTTTTCCTCTTCCTTAGCAGCCTCGGCTTCTTCGTGTGTGGACTTGTTGATGAACCGCTGCTGGACAGCCGTCAGCACATTGAAGCAGAGGTAGTAGAGGCTCAGACCCGAGGCAAAGCGGTTGAAAATCGCGAAGATCATGACCGGCATGAAGTACATGAAGATCTTCATTTGCGGATTCGACGACACCGACGATGCCATCTGAATACGCATCTGCACGATCATCGAAAGCCCCATCAGCAACGTGAAGCCTGCCACGAAGTCGCCGTAGAACGGAATGGTGAAGGGCAGTTGTAGGATTGGGTCGGGCGCGGAGAGATCGGCGGCCCAGAGGAAACCTTGCTGGCGAATCTCCAGCGACTGCGGCAGGAACTGCCAGAGTGCAATGATGATCGGGTACTGCAGGAGCATAGGCAAACACCCACCGATGGGGTTGACGCCCGTCTCCTTGTACATCTTCATCATCGCCTCCTGCTGCTTCTGCGGGTTGTCGGCGTACTTCTCCTTGATGGCTTCCATGCGCGGCTGCAGCTCCCGCATTTTGGCCATGCTCTTGTACGACGACTTCGTGAAGGGGAAGAGCGCCGCTTTCATCAGCACAGCCAGCAGGATGATGACAAGCCCGTAGTTGGGCAGCACGCCACCGAAGAAGCCGATGAACGGAATGAAGATGTACTTGGCCAGCGGGCGCGTCATCCACTCGAAGGAGTCCCAGCCGAAATCGACCATATCATAGAGCGCGAGGTCGTAATCGCTGAGGAGGCCGTAATCCATCGGCCCCATGTAGAGCCGAAACATATCGGTACCGTCGGCCGCCCCCATCTCCAGACGCGCTTGGAAGTACTCGGTAAAGTCTGGGTTGTCGATGTCACCAAAGCGCTCGCCGATGAGTTCGGCGCTGCGGGTGCGCCCTTCGTCGGGGATGACGATGGCAGCAAAGAACTTGCTTTTGACCGCGATCCAGTCGATGGTGCCCGTCAGGCGCTGCTCGTCGTATTCGTCACCGAAGACTGTGACGGACTCAATCTCGCCTCCGCTTCGGGCAAATGCGCCTGAACGCTGCGCCTCGTCCTTAATCTCGATCTCAGAAAATGGTACAGCACCATCCCAGAGCAACTCGTACCCGTCGCTAGTTGCAAACGTGGCTGCATTGGCCTTCTCAACTTGGAAGCCAACCTCATACGAACCGGGTGTGAATGTGTACGTCAAGCGAATCTCGCCGGTACCGAGGCGTGCGACAAAGGTGAGGTCTTGGGCAGCAGCCGTCGCATCAAGCCCAATCGCGCTGGTCGTCGGCTCGAAGAAGAGCGTGCGTGTATCGACGATGTGGCTAGCGGGCGTGGTGAAGACCATTCCCAAAGCCCCGGGCCGCTCGGCATCGACGAGCTGTACGTTGCCATCGTTGCGACCACTACCGAACTCTTTAAGCTCGAACTTTGTAAGCGTGCCGCCTTTGGTCGAGAACTGGGCTTCGTATAGATCGGTGTTGACTGTGATGAGGCGCTCGGTGCCCTGAGTAGCTGCAGCGAGGATGGAGTCAGCAGCGGCAACAGAAGGAAGCGCTTGATTAGCCAATGAGGTAGGTTCATCGGCAGGGACATCTTGCACCTCGGGTGTGGCCACAAGCGTGCTATCGGCAGGTGGCAAGGTGCTCGGATCCACTGGCGGAGGAGCCATCCAGTACATCCAGACCATCAAAATCCCAGTGATCAGGATGGTGGCGATAAGGGTATTACGATCCACAATTGATCTCAGCTAACGCACAGAAAAGGGGAAGGCGAAAGGACGCGTTTTGGGTAACCCCCGCTAAAACATGGCCTTCGATAAGCCAGTTTGGCCAAACATAGGCCAACAGAATACAAAAGCGATACGGAAGGTGCAGCGGGCTGTTCCACGTTCATGCAAGTTTAGCCCGCTTCGTTTACAGAGGATTTTGCCACGAGCCGCCGCACCAATCGGTTCAGCGCCTTGTGCACATCTACGGGTACCGCTTCTACCGCATCGGGTCGACCACGAAATAAAATCATCATGGTGAGTGTGGTCGGTGTATCAACGAAAAGGTCTACCAGCCGGTGCTGTTGCACCCGGTAGACCTCACGCATGAGCCGCTTGATGCGGTTACGGCGAACGGCCGGGCGCATACCGCGACCCGGCGCAAAGCCAACCTGTATGGGTACGTTCTCGCCAGTTTCCGCTCGGTCGACGATGCGGTAAAGGATGCGGATACATCCATAGGCTACCGTTCCAATATCGGTGCGCGAGCGATCAAAGAGCGGCCGAATAAGGCGGCGGCGTTTCAGGCGAGCAGCACGTGGAAAGCGATGAGATGGCGATGGCATGGCATGCTCCATCAGAGCCAGCACCGCGTAGCGTTACTTGCTCGCTTTCGTATCACTGACCGTCAGGTTCTTACGACCTTTGGCACGGCGGCGAGCTAGTAGCTTGCGGCCATTCTTTGTGGCCATACGGGAGCGGAAGCCGTGTTTGTTGGCGCGCTTACGGCGGCTCGGCTGGTACGTCCGTTTCATCAGTTATAGGAGATTAACAACAGTAGGAGGGTCATCTTCAAACCTGTCCGGCGTGAAAGCAGCACAAGGACAGAATTTTGAAGATACAAAATGCTCACTCCAATTCCAGCCCGTCCACTTGACTTTCACAAAAGACCAACGTAACATAGTCGGTCCGTGCGGGAATAGCTCAGTTGGTAGAGCATCAGCTTCCCAAGCTGAGGGTCGCGGGTTCGAGTCCCGTTTCCCGCTCCAACGAAGGCAGGCCAACGCATGCACACAAACGCAGTTTCGGCCTTCACCGCATCTTCGGGCGATTAGCTCAGCTGGTTAGAGCACTTGCCTTACAAGCAAGGGGTCGTAGGTTCGAGTCCTACATCGCCCACATGAAGCACCTGTGCGTCTCGATGTACAGGTGCTTTTATATTTAGGGGTACAACATAGGTAAAACTATTGCTCGCTTTATCCGTGCTTGATGGTAGTTGTCATTCAGCGCACTTTCGAGACAACGTAAGCCTGTCGACCACGTTCCCCGGACATTTCCAAGGTATACATTCCACTGGGCAAGTCTGATGTGTCTAGGGTAAGGAGGTGCTGCTGATCTGCTGCAAATCGCCGATCCGCTACCACACGAACCGTGCGACCTAGCATATCCCGCAATACAATCTGCATAT
>CAYYHN010000571.1:0-3710 GCA_964471245.1 uncultured Rhodothermaceae bacterium
ATCCAACTACCCAGTAACGCAAGCAAGAAGGCTAACACGGTCCCGGCAAACAGCGCCACTTGCATTTCTCGAATCAACATGAACAACGGCTGCTCAGGCGAGCCAACACGCACGATAAGACCGCTGGGGCGTTGGATAGCTGTATAGTAAAGCGGTTCGCCGGGATTGGCATCACGTTGCGCATACCCTACTCCGTGTAGGCGGGCATCGCGTATTTCAGGGCGCTCCAGCGTACGGCCATCGCTTAGGATGCGTGTGCCGTGCAAGTCGTGCACCACCGAATCTTCGGCAATGACGGTGATGCGCAGTTCCGTGATCCGCGCAATCGTACGTGTGTATTCTTCGCGGAGCCGTTCAGATTGGGTTTCGTCGATGAGGGTCGCAATGCGATCGGCCGTCTGGTAGAGCGATTGATTCTTGGCGCTACGTACATCTTCGCTGAGCACGAAGAGCATATAGAGCGCAATCACGAGGACGGCTATGCCCACAAAGAGCACAAACGTCAGAATCATCCATGTCTGGGTCGAAGCCCGGTCAGGAATGATTCCGGCGCTCAAGCGGCGTTGCAGACGAGAAGACCAGCGCATAGGTAGGCAGCGTAGGGGAGGGCCTCGGCCTAGTAAGGCCGGGCCCTAGTTAAGGCTAGCCCTGCGTGTCTTCTTGCACGAAGCGGTAACCAACGCCGCGCACAGTCTGGATGTGACGGGCAAAGTCGCCCAGCTTTTCGCGGAGGTTTTTGATGTGGGCGTCGACCGTACGTTCCGTCACCATCATGGCATCTTTCCAGATGGTCTCCAACAATTGCTGGCGTGTAAACGCTTTGCGGGGGTGACGCACCAAGTAACGCAGCAGTTCAAACTCCGTCAGTGTCAAGCCCAGATCTTTGTTGTCCAGCGAGGCACGGTATTCGTCCTCATAGATCATCAGGTTGTCCACCTGCAGCGTCTTGCTTTCCTCGACGCCGCTGCGGCGCAGCACGGCTTTGACGTTGGCTACAATGATCTGCGGCGAGACCGGCTTGGTCAAGTATGCATCAGCACCGAGCATCAGACCTTTGATCTGGTCTTCTTCCTCGATTTTAGCTGAGAGGAAAATGATAGGAATGGTCTCGGTTTCAACACGCGAGCGCAAGCGACGGCATACCTCGTAGCCATCCGCGCCGGGCATCATGATGTCGAGCACAATAAGATCGATGTCGCCGTTGGCCTTATCGAGAGCTTCTGTGCCGTCGAAGGCGTTGTGGACAGTGAATCCTTCTTGGCGAAGGAAGAGACTCACCACATCATTGACATCCTCTTCGTCATCAGCTACTAGGATGTTGATGTCGGCGGGATCGGAAGTAATGGCCATGAGAAGCGGTTGGATTGGTGCGGGTAGGTGGGATCAGCATCGCTGAAATCCAAGGATAACAGCCGTCGCGCGTATTGCGCCAATATAAAGCTTTATCCCCCTACTGATTCAAGTTTTTTGCGGCCCCATTAATGCACAAATCCGATAATGGTTTCTGATTTGACGTTTTCTGAGCACACACTGCTCAAATTGTGAGGACAAAACGCTCGGAGGTTCACAGTGCCTACCTATTCGATGGCATTGGATTCAATATAGACGCGAGGCACACGTGCCGAGACGCCGCAGCAGATTTCGTACGGGATTGTGTCAGCCAAACGTGCAAGCTCGGCGGCGGAAGGGCCGCCTTCGCCAAAAAGCACCACGGTGTCGCCTACCTGCACGGCATCGCCGGGGCTGCCAATTGGGCCAAGGTCAATCATAAACATATCCATGCAGACCGTACCTGCTACAGGATAGCGTTGTCCATGGATAGCGACCTCGGAGCGGTTCGTGAGTACGCGGCGGTAACCATCTGCATAACCAGCCCCAATGGTAGCGATGCGTGTCCGCTGCGGGGCAATCCATCGGCATCCGTATGAGATGGGGGTGCCTGCTTCCACTGTTTTGATGTGTGTCACGCGCGAGAGGAGTTGCATGACGGGGCGCAGTGCCAGTTTCGGAGCATGCTGTGCGTGGCCGGTGTACATCGAAATGCCAAGTCGGGCGAGCCAGCGGCCACGTTGTTGGAACGTGTTGGGGTGGTTGAACACGGCGTCCGAGTTGGTGATGTGCAGTAGCGGTTTGGGAGAAGGCAACTGGGCTGCAATCGCTTGGAATGATGCCCATTGTTGGTTGGCAAAAGTCAGGTCGAGATCATCCGCCGTAGCGAAGTGGGTCCAGACACCTTCGACCACGACATGCGGCACTGCCTGAAGCCAGCCAATCACGTCCAGCGCCTCGTCGGGATGGACGCCAATCCGTCCCATCCCCGTGTCGATCTTGATGTGCACATGAAGCGGGGCTTCGGGCGTAGCCGCTGCGGCAACCGCACGCGCGACCGCTACCGACGAGACAGTGACATGCAGGTCGTACCTGGCATAAGCAGCAAGGAAACCGGGCAGGGGCGCTGCAAACACAAGGATTTTTCCGCTAATACCCGCCGCCCGGAGCGCGCGGGCTTCGGCGATTGTTGCCACCGCAAACCAATCCACGCCTTCATCCGCAAGTGCACGAGCGACCGGAACGGCACCATGCCCATACGCATCCGCTTTCACGACAGCCATCAACTCCGTGGTGCCCAGATGGGCACTGAGCTGGCGCGCATTGTGGCGCAGCGCATCCAAATTGATGCGGGCGATGGTGGTTGCGTACGTAGTTGGATCGCTCAAGAGGAAATCAGCGGGGATGACACATCATGGAGAGTGGCCCGAGACCCAACAGCCTCAAACCCTCGTATGCAAGATCGCAGTTTCGCAATTCCTGCACACGATGGCAGGGTGACTTTCGTTTATATTGCACGAAACAACAGAAAGTAAGGCCACTAAGGCACGAAGACACAACGGGTTGTTCTAGGGAATATTGCGTGCTCAACCTGCCGAATTGGGTTGCGGTACGAATGTACTCCGGTTCCTAATTACGTCATGTCCGAGAAGGTGGGCATCTAGCGCAACCAAGTTGCAAAGGGCAAACGGTTACCGTTAGTAAGACGTTTAGATAAAGACGTTGTGCAGTCATACAAGCCCGAAGGGGGTATGTCCACTCCGAGCAAGAGAAAAACTTCGTGTCTATGTGCCTTAGTGGCCCCCAAACATGACGATCAAACCAAAAGGAAGACGATGCTGAAGCGTGTGTTGCCGACGATGATGGGCGTGCTGTTGATGGCGTGGATGGTGCTGCCGAGTGTGGCGCAGCAGACCGACGCGCCGGAACTGACGCTCGAAGACATCCACTTCTCGCCTAAGTTTTTCGGCGAAGGCTTTAATGGCGGGCGCTGGGCCGATGAAGGGCCGGTTGTCTACTACATCGAGCGCGAAGACGACGCGACCCATCTCGATAGCTACAACCTCGAAACCGACCAGCGGACACGCTTGCTCGACGGCACCAAACTCTATGCCGCCGATGTAGACCGCCTCATCGCCATCGAGAACTACGCGTTCAGCGCAGACCGCAGCACCGTGTTGCTCTACACCGACTCCGAGCGCGTGTGGCGGCAGAACACGAAGGGCTACTACTACCTCTACGACATGGCTGCCGAGACGCTGACGCCGATGGCCGACCGTGCCGAAGGCTTCCAGATGTTTGCCAAGCTCAATCCGGCAGGCGACAAGGTGGCCTTCGTGCGCAACCGCGACCTGTTCATGGTCGACCTTGCCACGATGACG
>CAYYHN010000572.1:0-3688 GCA_964471245.1 uncultured Rhodothermaceae bacterium
ATTGGAAGTTGCACGCAGCGAAGCCGCCTTGCGCAAGCAAGAGCGTCTATTTGAACGCAATGCTGACCTATTCGAAAAACAACTCATCAGCTCTGAAGAGTATGAAGGCGTTCGGGCCGAGTATGAAGCGCAGAAAGCAAACTACGATCTCGCGGCCCTGTCGCTTGCCTACGCAACCGTGCGCGCGCCGATAAGCGGCATCATTTCCATGCGCCACATTAAGGTCGGCAACATGGTCCAGATGAATACGCCAACCTTCCGGATTACTGACTTCGATCCCTTGCTCGCAGTGATGCACGTGCCCGAGCGCGAACTCAACAAACTACGGGTGGGCCAAGTTGCCGCACTTCGTGTCGACGCGCTTCCCGGCGAAGATTTTCAGGGACGCATCAAGCGCGTAAGCCCAACCGTCGATCCCATGACGGGGACATTCAGGGTTACGGTCGAAGTGCGTGATCGCTCGCGGACGCTGAAGCCGGGTATGTTCGGCCGCATTGGCATCATCTACGACACGCACGAGGATACGATGCTGTTGCCCAAGCAGGCCGTCTTAGCAGAAGATGACGAAGCCGCTGTATACGTCGTCCGCGACGGCATGGCATTCCGGCAGTTGGTGGATACGGGCTATGAGGATGCCGCGCAAATCGAAATCATACATGGCTTGCAACCGGGCGACAAGGTCATCACAACAGGGCAGAACAACCTGCGCGACAGCACACGCGTCGAGGTCATCCGTTCGCTTAATCTGTCCACCCGCTCTTTCTAATTCCGTCGTAACCCCGGCGTCCCACCCCTTGGTTTGCCATGAAAATTGTTCATCTGGCTACGCGGCGGCGTGTAACCATTGCCATGTTTATGGTAGGCGTGCTGCTTTTTGGCAGCGTCTCGCTCACCCGGCTCAACCTCAATCTCCTACCTGACTTATCGTACCCGACGCTTACTATTCGGACGGAGTACATCGGTGCAGCGCCCGTTGAGATTGAAAATCTCATCACGAAGCCAGTCGAAGAAGCGCTTGGTGTGGTGAAGCATGTAGAAGACGTGCGCTCCGTTTCACGCACGGGGCAATCCGATGTCGTGCTGCGTTTTGCGTGGGGCACCGACATGGATTTTGCCAGCCTCGACGTACGAGAAAAGCTGGACGCGATCTTCTTACCGCTTGAAGCCGAACGGCCTGTCATTCTGCGCTTTGATCCCGCACTAGATCCCATCATGCGGTTCGGATTGTACCTGAATGACGAATCCGAACCTGCGTTGGCGGGCGCTGATGGGACCGCACGTGTTGAACCCATCGCCTTGCAGACAACGGCTTCGGCACTCGACGAAGAAGGGCTTAAGCAACTCCGTCGATTTGCGGATGAGCAGCTCAAAAAAGAGCTCGAATCGGCATTTGGCGTCGCCGCCGTGAAGATCAGTGGGGGACTGGAGGATGAAGTCCAAGTCTTGCTCGATCAGGAGAAGATTGCGCAATTGGGCTTGACGCCAGAGCAGGTGTCAAGTGTGCTTCGCGCAGAAAACGTCAACCTATCCGGTGGTCGGCTTGAGCAAGGCGTTCAGCAGTTTTTGGTTCGTACGGTCAACCAGTTCGAAACGGTCGCTGAGATGAACGATGTGATCGTGGCGCAGGTCGACAACCGACCCATTTATTTGCGCGACATCGCCACGGTACAGCTTGGCTACAAGGAGCGGGAAGCCATCACACGGATTAACGGTACCGAGGCGGTCGAGATTGCGTTGTACAAAGAAGGCGATGCCAATACGGTGGCTGTTGCGGATGCCGTGGCACTGCGGATGGAGTTTGTCGAGACAGTCAAGCCGAACGGCATGGAACTCGTTAAAATCTACGACCAATCGACGTTTATCCGCCAAGCGATCGACGAGGTGGTGCAAGCGGGTCTGATTGGGGGATTGCTTGCGGTGCTTGTGTTGTTCTTTTTCCTACGTGATTTCAGTACGACGCTCATCATCTCCTTGTCCATCCCCGTTTCCGTTATTGCAACATTCAACTTGATGTTCGGAGCGGAGCTTACATTGAACATAATGTCACTGGGGGGGCTTGCACTGGGCATTGGTCTGTTGGTGGACAACTCCATCGTGGTGCTCGAAAACATCGCGCGGTACCGAGACGAAGGCCTTTCCCGCTTGGTGGCTGCCCAAAAAGGGGCGAGCGAGGTAGGGCAAGCCGTCGTAGCTTCCACACTGACGACCATCGCGGTCTTTTTTCCGCTTGTGTTTGTAGAAGGCATCGCAGGCCAACTCTTCCGCGACCAAGCGCTGACCGTCACGTTCTCGCTATTGGCCTCGCTGGTTGTTGCCATCACGCTGATTCCGATGCTGGCCTCGCTTGGCAAGCAGAAGCAAGAAGACGCACAGCTTCCGTTCTTTAAGCAGCGCCCCGAAAAGCCCGCTTTGCGTGGGTTACAACGTATCGGCTTCTTCTTGTTTATCACGATTCCGTTTTCGATTGCAACAGTCATCTACCAAGCGGTTCGTGGTATTGGTAAAGTGATCGGGTGGATCTTGTGGCCATTCACGCGGCTCTTTAATGCTGGCTACGACGCCATCGCCAGCGTTTATCCGATGGTGTTACGCGGTGCCTTGCGCGCCAAAGTGCTTGTTCTGCTTGTGGCGTTTGGGCTGTTCGGGGGAACGATGTTCATGGTCCCCAAGCTGGGCGCGGAGTTCATCCCCCAAATGGCGCAAGGCGAGTTCAACGTCGAGTTTCGCCTGCCCGCAGGGACGCCATTGGAGCAAACCGATGCAATGCTTAGGCAGATTCAAACGGTTGCGGGTGCTGAAGACGTAATCCAGCATACGTTCGCCGTCTCTGGAACGGGCAATCGGATGGACGCCAACCCTGACCAAGGGGGCGAAAACTGGGGCGAAATCCATGTGGCCTTGCAGCCCGGTTCTGCCGATGGAGAAGAGGCGCAAGCTACAGCCACACTTCGTGAGGCGCTTGCCCGCCAGCCGGGAGTGAACTATAAATTTGGGCGACCCACACTTTTTTCGTTCGATACACCAGTCGTCATCGAAGTCGCGGGCTTCGACCTCGACAAGCTGAAATTGGTCTCCCAAGCCCTCGCCCAGCGATTGGAGCGGTCGGATCGTTTTGCTGATGTCAAATCATCGATGGAACTGGGTCATCCCGAAGTGCAAATCCACTTCGACCGCGAGCGTACGGCAGCGTTGGGTTTGTCGGTTCACGATCTCGCCAATCGCGTGGTCAACAACGTACGGGGCGATGTGGCGACGCGTTACTCATGGCATGATCGAAAGATTGATGTTGTGGTTAGGTTGCGCGAAGAGGACCGTTCATCGGTTGCAAGCATCCGCGAGCTGATCATCAACCCCGAGAGCTCACGGCCCGTACCGCTCGATATGGTCGCTGATGTCGTCGAAGACATCGGGCCAGGCGAGATCCGCCGAATTGGTCAGCAGCGCGTGGCAGTGGTGACGGCAAACTTGCAATATGGCGATCTCGGCGCTGCAACGGCTGAGTTGGATCGCGCCATCGCTGGCGTCGCGCTGCCAAGTGGCGTTTCGGTGCGGCAAGGCGGGCAGAGTCAGGAAATGAACGATAGTTTCCGTTCGTTGCTCTTTGCGTTGGCCTTAGCTGTGTTCCTTGTGTACTTGGTGATGGCCTCCCAATTCGAATCACTGCTGCATCCGTTCGTAATCTTCTTTA
>CAYYHN010000573.1:0-3682 GCA_964471245.1 uncultured Rhodothermaceae bacterium
CATTCGGGGCAGTTTCGGCAACCTGAATGGCATCTTTCTTTGCCCCGTCGTACCGACCAACCCGCTGCAACTATGTCTTGGTGGGAAGCTGCCCTACTCGGCCTCGTGCAAGGCCTCACTGAGTTTCTGCCGATCTCGTCATCGGGTCACCTTGTGCTCGGCAAGTACGTCCTCGGCGTCAACACCGCTGGAGCTGACAACGTGGTCTTCGAGGTATTCGTCCACTTCGGCACCGTGCTCAGCATCCTGACGATCTACTGGCGGCAAGTTCGCGACATTATTGGCGACACGCTGGCATCAATCATCAAGCCCTCGCAGTTGCCGCAGATGTACGCCGAGCGCGAAGGCTTCCGCATGGCGCTGCTTATCCTGATCACGATGGTGCCGACGGGCATCACGTACATCTTCTTCAAAGACTTCCTCGAAGCCCGCTTCGCCGACCCGCGCTTTGCATCCGGGATGTTGCTCGTGACGGGTGTACTCTTGCTCCTCACGCTCCTGCGCAAAAACCCAGACGGCAAGCTGACGCCCGTCAAAGCCTTTTTTGTCGGCTTGGCTCAAGCGGCGGCGATGATTCCTGGCATCTCGCGCTCGGGGGCGACCATCTGCACGGCGCTTTACCAAAATGTCGATCCGGAGAAGGCCGCGAACTTCTCGTTCCTAATGCTGTTGCCCGTGGTCCTTGGCGCAACGCTGCTCAAGACGCTCGACATGTTCGAGGGCGATATCACACTCGGTCTGGTGCCGATTGTCGCTGGGACGTTGGTTGCCTACGTTTCAGGCGTGCTCGCCATCAAGCTACTGCTCGACTTTGTTCGGCGTGGTCGTCTCTCCTACTTCGCCTACTACTGCTTCCTCGTTGGTATCCTAGGGTTGGTGCTTATTCCGTGATGCCGATTGGTTTGGGCCACGAAGGCACAAAGACGCCAAGTTGAGGGCGCGCTGTGCCTATCTGGAACGTGTGCAACGCATGCAGCGTTGTGCCGAAGCCGTGCCAGGTAATCGTCTGCCGCCTATGCCTGCCCTTGTGTTACGTTCTGTACTGCTCGTCCTGTTTATCGTCAACGTTTCGAGCGCATTTGCCCAAACCATCACGCACACCCACGGTGCACAAACTGTTACGCACACCGTGACGGCCGCCAATGGTGAGGACTATCAACTGCACGTCCACCTGCCAGCGGGCTACGACACGGGCACACGGTATCCCGTCATCTACTACCCGGACGCGTGGTGGCTGCAAGACCTGATGCAGGGTGCCTATACGCTAGCGCAACTCTCCAGCACTATTCGCCCCCTCATTCTCGTCGGCATCTCGCAGCCCGGTGACGAGGAAGCATGGAACCGCCAACGCACCCGCGACCTCACGCCAACGCCATACGCACTTGGCTTGCCTATGCAGGTGAGCGGCGTGCCCGTGGATAGCACCAACACCGGTGGTGCAGCCGATTTCCTCGCGTTCCTGCAAGACACCGCCGCGCCATTCATCGAGGCGAACTATGCAGCCAGCACGTCGCAGCGTGGCTACCTCGGCCATTCGTTCGGCGGTCTCTTCGGTACGTGGGCCATGCAACAAGCGCCGACCTTCTTCGACGACCTCATCCTCATCTCCCCTTCCGTCTGGTGGAACCGCCGCGAGTTCCTCGACGCCGACAACTTCGCAGCACTGACGACAGAACGTCCATCCCTTCGCGTCTTCGTCACCGTCGGTAGCAACGAGGGGATGATGCTACGCGGCTACAACCAACTCGCTGCACAACTCGACAGCCTCGCGTGGCCCGGCCTCACCGCCAAGTCACGCATCTACGACGGTGCCGACCACTACAGCCAAGTCCCTGCGGCCATCTACGACGGCCTCGCGTGGCTCTATGCTACAGAGTGAGGCAGGCATTGTGAAATGCTAGTTGGCTTTCCGGTAGCTAACCGGACTCATTCCGGTCTTCGCCTTGAACAGTTTGCTGAAGTGTTGGGGGTACTCGAAACCGAGCGTATACGCGATCTGGCTTACCTGATCTTCACCACCTAGCAGCATCGTCTTCGCTCGATCCACAAGTGCATCTTGGATATGCTGCCGAGCACTGCGACCCGTTTCCTTTTTCAGCAGGTCACTCAGATACGCAGGCGACATACGCATAGCCTCTCCACAGTATGTGACGGTGGGCAGGCCCAGTTCAAGCGGCTTATCAGACTGGAAATAGTCGCTCAGCACCTGCTCAAATTTCGAAACGAAGTCTTGGTTCAGATTGCTGCGGGTATAGAATTGCCGGTCGTAGTACCGCGTACAGTAATCCAGTAGCAATTCGATGTTCGCAACAATCAGCTTCTGGCTATGCCGATCAATATTCTGACTGTACTCCCTTTTGATCTTGCTTGTAATTTCGGTCAAGGCCTCCCGTTCATCGTGGGAAAGATGTAGGGCTTCGTGCACGTCAAAGGAAAAATAGCTATATCGCTCGATCGATCGGCCCAATTCCAATCTGCGAATGAGATCGGGGTGAAACATCAAGGTCCATCCGCTCCCACTAGAAGGATTGGATTCCATCGTAAAACTCATCGCCTGACCAGGCTTGGTGAACACCATGGATCCTTCTTGGAAATCATAGGAGTTGCGACCATAGCGCATCGCTCCCGGAATATCCGACTTCATGGACACTTGGTAGAAACCGAATACATAGGTCGCGTTGCCGTAATCGAAGTTCAGGATGCGCTCATCGATCGGAACGACAGAAACCAGCGGATGCCTAGGCTTGTCTAGGCTCAGAGCCTCGTGCGCTTGCGAGATGGTCTCAAGGCGAATGATTGTACTCATTGGCTATCTAGCTCCAACACATATGCTTTCAACGCTTCATTAACGCGCTCATAGGTCGGCTGCACCCAACTGGAATCCCAGAACCACATCCAAAGGCCCTTGTCCACCTCATATTGCGTCACTTTCGTCCCCCCGTCAACGGCTTCGAGCCGCCATTCATGATCAGCCGTCAGCACCATCGGCATGCCTGCAAGCTGTTTGATCAGTCGGCCCTCTTCCACTTCCAGAATACGCGCCGTGAAATCGCTTCTGTTTCCATTCGGCTGCGTCATTTCATACACGATCTCGGTCTGCGAAATGATTTCGCCAGATTTGGGGACGAGAAGCGGGTTCCACTGGTGATATTCCGTCACGTTTGTCAACACACCCCATACCTTTTCAGGGGATGCCGGAATCAGGATTTCAGCGTGGAAGGTTGCCCTGCCTGTACGTGCCAGAACCAGCAGGAGTACGAGAACGGCAACCACCACAAAAATCCACTTGGAAGCAATCATCGTTTTGGACTTTTCTATGTAGCTTAAATGAGCGCCTTTCTACTAAGGCAGATACTTTTCGAACCATGCGAGAACCGGCTTGGGGTTCTCTCCCAACCAGTTGTAAGCAGCCATCCGATTGGACAAATCGTTTTTCTGCTTGGGAATTTCAATCCAAAGGATGTCTTTTTCGACCTTCAGATCTTGATACACCCCCTTGACGAATCCCTCATCGAGGTACGCATCGTTTGTATTCTGGATGATTAGAGTAGGGACCGTGACTTCCTTTACGAAGGGGCGCCAACTTGTAGTAGTGTAGTCGATACCCGTCCGTTTTTTTATGGCCTTATTTGTACTGTTAGCAAGAATGTTTGGCAATCCCATGGCTTTTACAAAACAGGGG
>CAYYHN010000574.1:0-213 GCA_964471245.1 uncultured Rhodothermaceae bacterium
CGATTACCGCTTCGCACGACCGCCACGTCAGCCCGTGCTACAAGCCATCCCAGGCGACGGCAAGATTACGCTGATTTGGGATGATCTAGCCGAACAATCGCGTGACCCCATCTATGGGCGCGACTTCGAAGGCTACCGCATCATCAAAGCCACCGACCCGCAGTTCCGCGACGCCCGTGACGTGACGGATGCGTTTGGCAATGCCGTCTACAA
>CAYYHN010000574.1:223-3682 GCA_964471245.1 uncultured Rhodothermaceae bacterium
TGGTGCAATTCGACAAAGTGAATGGCCTCACGGGGCCGCATCCGCTCCAGTTTGGCGAAGAGATTGAGTTGCCCAACGGCGTCCATTTTTACATGGGCAACGACAACGGCGTCCAGCACACCTACGTCGATGAGGATGTGGTCAACGGACGGACGTACTACTACGCGGTTCTCGCCTACGATGCGGGCTATGATCTCGACTTCTTTGACCGTGGCATCAACGACATCGACAACCTCTTCCCGATTTCTCCGTCGGAGTCGCCCGCTTCGATTACCGTGACCAATGGCGTCATCACGAACTTCGACCCGAACACGGCATCAGCTACACCGAACCCGCCACCGTCCGACCTCATCGCGGGGCGACTGGCTACGGACGAAAGTGGAATGCTCGATAAGCAAGACGGTCCCAGTACAGGCGATGTGCGTGCCATCGTGATCACACCGAGCCTGCTGCGGGATACGCGCTACAACGTGACGTTCGAAGAGACGCCACTGCAATCCTCCGTCGAATTTGCGACCAGCCGATTTAGTGTGACCGACAGCGATGGCAATCTTGTCGTGGACCGCGCCGAAGTGCCAACAAATGCGGATGGGACGCGGCGGAATGTATGGTCGTACGAGATGCTCTCGGAAGGTATCGTGCTCCAGTTCGAGAATGACCAACCGACGGAGTCGTTCACGCAGCTCAACTCGGGCTGGAGTGATACTAGCCAAACCAACGCCTTCACGACCGTCTCAGCCACGGCGTCGTTCACCTTCCCCGATCCCCCGGTGTGGCCGCTAAACGTCGGCATTGAAGTTGGCGATGGCAGTACCGTGTTGGACTCGTCGTTCTTCTCCCTCACCGGAAACCGCGTCGAACCCGCCTTCTTCCGCGTCTTCGATGCCGACACCGATGCGCCGCTGGATTTCGTCTTTAGCGAACCTCGAAACACGCGCAACGGCCTCCTAGAGATCGGCGAGACGATCCAGATCGTGTTCAAGAACCAGCCAACGGATTCGCGCTTCGTTCCAGCGTGGACCATCCGGTTCCAACCGCCCATCGACGCGGACGGCCAAGAACTTCCGGAGGACCAGCACATCCAGCCCCAAGCTGGCGACCGCTATGCGCTCCGCTCGCAGATCCCGTTCAGCAGCCGCGATACCTATTCACTCGTGAGCATCGCCTCGCAAAGCCTAACGGATCCGAACGACGACCTGCTCGACCGGATTACGGTTGTGCCCAACCCGTACATCGTTGCCAACAGTGCCGAAACGCGGCCGTTCCTCTCGGGGCGCGGCGAGCGTAAGATTTACTTCCGCAACCTGCCCACCGACAGCCGTGTGCGCATCTTTACGGCAAGCGGCGTCTTCGTCCGCGAGTTGTTTGGCAGCAATGGCGTCGCGACGTGGGACCTCCAGACCAAAGACGGCCTCGAAGCGGCGTTTGGCTTGTACGTCTTCCACGTCAACGCCCCGGGAATCGGGGAGAAAGTAGGCAAGTTCGCAATCATCAACTAACCATTTTGAGGGGAGGCCACACAGCCTAGATGCGGCGGTTTGGCCTCATTCATTCTTCGTGTCTTAGCGCCCTCATGGCAAACAGATCAACATGCGAAACGCACTCGGAATCATAGCGATTGGGTTGCTGATGCTGACCACTGCGCCAGCCATGGGCCAGAGCAAGGTCGGTACGACGGCGGCGGCCTTCTTGGAGATTGGCGTAGGCGCACGGCAAGTGGCGCTGGGTGAAGCGGGTGTCGCCATCGTCGATGACGTGACGGCGATGTACTGGAACCCAGCCGGGCTTGCCCAAACACAGAAGAGTCAGGCAGGCTTTGAATACAACCAGTGGTTCGGCGGCATCAGCTTACAGTACGGGGCTGCTGCGCTCAACCTTGGCAATGCCGGGCGCGTGGGCGTGCACCTGTATGCAATGGATTCTGGCGAAATGGATGTGACGACGTTGGAATTCGAAGACGGCACCGGCGAGACGTTTCGCACCACAGACTTCTCGCTCGGCCTCAGCTATGCCCGCTACCTGACCAACACGTTTGCCCTCGGCGGGACCGTCAAGCTCATTCAGTCGCGCGTTTGGCGGATGCGGGCCTCGTCTGTGGCCGTCGACCTCGGCGTGCAATACAACACGCCGTTCCGCAACCTGCGCCTCGGCTTTGCCATCAGCAACTTCGGCGGTGAGATGACGCTCGTCGGCGACAACGCTACCGTGCGTGTCGACCTCGACCCCAACACCTCAGGCGATAACGACGGCATCCTCGCTAACCTTGCGACACGTGGCTGGGACTTACCCCTCCACTTCCGGATCGGCGTCGCCTACGATGTATTCAATAGCACAGCCAACCGTTTGACGTTCACATCGGACGCACTCTACCCAAACAACAACGAGCAGTACGTCAACCTCGGCCTCGAATACGGCTTTATGCAGACGTTCTTCGTGCGGGCAGGCTACAGCAACCTGTTCTTGCCCGACACACAAGGCCAAGGCCATCTCCGCGCCGGATTCGGCCTTGCACTCCTCGACACAATCCGCACCGACTACGCCCTCTCCGATCGCGGCGATCTCGGTACGGTGCATCTGATCGGGGCGACGATCCAGTTTTAGTAGGCCCAACAGACACAAGATGAGCGGGTACCATGTCTGAAAGCCCTTCCTGCTCAGATGATGCCTATAGCTGCATGGGCCATTGCTCGAGCGCTGTACAGTTTGCAACGCATGAGAGCACTTCCAGAAAGGCCGTTCAGTCGCTGGTTTTCATCGTTGTTGCCGAACCCGTGTACTTTGCCAGCATCTAGCCTTTTTCCAGCCACCTCTTCCACCTCCCCAATGATTCGTTCACTACTCGCGTTTTCACTCCTCCTCATATCAGGTTGCTCCCGCCCCCCCATCGACGACACCGATGAAGCGTTAGCGCCACCAGCCATCAGAGGCGTCTGGGTCACCAATGTCGATAGTGATGTCATGTTCGATGCAGAACGGCTGGCTTCGGCGATGGAGGAATTGTCCGAGCAAGGCTTTAACGTGGTGTTTCCGGTTGTGTGGAACAAGGCGCATACCTTGCACCCAAGCCAAGTCATGGCAGACTATTTTGGCGAGGCCTTCCGGCAGGATACACTGTTTGCCAACCAAGGTCGTGATCCGCTTGCGGAAATCATTGAAGCAGGCCATGCCAACGGATTGGTGGTGATTCCGTGGTTCGAATTTGGTTTCTCCTCGTCGTATGAAGACAATGGTGGTCACATTTTGGCGCGGTATCCAGAGTGGGCAGCTAAGGACCAAGATGGCAAGCTACTTAAAAAGAACGGCTTCGAATGGATGAATGGCATCCACCCCGACGTGCAAGACTTCATGCTGGCTCTCATCGAAGAAGTTATCGAAAACTACAACGTCGACGGCATCCAAGGGGACGACCGCTTGCCAGCCATGCCGTCGGGAGGCGGCTACAGCGACTATACGCTCGAC
>CAYYHN010000575.1:0-3681 GCA_964471245.1 uncultured Rhodothermaceae bacterium
GGAAGACTTGTGCTGACTTGATGACTACGCGTACCCGTATCCTCGCGTCCGGTCTTGTGCTGGGCGCACTCGCTCTTTTTTTCGTTTTCGCTGCTCCCCAACCCCACACGCCGCCGCTCGATTATGACGCTGTCGTAGAGCCTGAAGGACCGAACCTCGAAGGCCGCAGCGAACGCGGCAAGCGCATGGAACTCGGTGCAGGTTACCCCGACCGGTTCGAGCAGATGCACCGCGACATCCGCACGGCCGAAGGTGACACGGGACCGCGCTATCCGGCCAACTATAAACTGGAGGAACTCCAGAAAGCCCGCTTCGCACGCAAGAGCCCCGGTGCACAACTCAACTGGCAAGCACGCGGCCCCGGCAACGTCGGCGGACGGACCCGTGCTCTCGTCGTTGACCCCGCTGATCCGACAAACACGTGGTTTGCAGGTTCTGTTGGGGGCGGCATCTGGAAGACCAGTGACCGGGGTGCCACGTGGGCACCCGTCACCGAAGACCTGCCGAACTTGGCTATCTCGGCGATGGTCTTGGCACCGTCCAATCCCAACATCATGTATGCGGGAACCGGCGAAGGCTTCGGCAACCTCGATGCCATTGCAGGCGCAGGCATCTTTAAGTCGACAGATCGCGGCCTGACGTGGGCCCAGCTCCCTTCGACGGCGAGTGATTTCAACTTCCGCTTCGTCAATCGACTGGCTATCGACCCGTCTAACCCAGATGTCGTCGTGGCCGCCACGAACCAAGGCATCTACCGGACCACCGATGGCGGCAATTCGTGGACGGAGGTTTATGATGGTCGAAGCCGCGTACAGGATTTGCAGGCCGACCCAACTAACTTCACGCGTCAGTACGCCACCGAAAACGGCCGTGCTATTCTGCGCTCTGATGATGCCGGACAGACATGGCAGGAAGTCAATACGAGCTTTATTGCGAACACCTTGCGCATGGAACTCGCCATCTCACCGACCCAACCTAGCTGGGTCTATGTGGCTGCACAGGCCACCAATCAAGATGGCAGCGACCGCTCCGACATTTACCTTTCGCAAGATGGCGGAACCACATGGGCACCAGTCCTCGACCAAGGGGCCGAACAAAACTGGCTTGGAGGGCAAGGTTGGTACGACAATACCATTGCCGTTGACCCAACGAATAACAAGCGGCTCATGCTTGGGGGCGTCCAGTTCTGGGAGACCGTCGTCCAAGACGGCGGCTCGCGTATTTTGCGCCGTCCGTCTGCCTTAGAGGAAGACGGGACCGAACTGTTCATGGAGTTCGTGAACTTCGGCAGTGCCGAGTACTTTGGGAGCCGTCTGGCGCTCGGTGACAACCTTGCTGAGACCGAGTTCGTCTCCATCGAAATGCGCTTTGGCGCAGGCCTCACGCAGAAAGCTCATCGCTTCACCGTGTCGCCGACCGGTGGTACGAATAGCGACGGGGGGGCTGGCATCAGCTTTGCGCAATACCAGTACGCGGGCTACGATGACGTCCCCTTTCAGGTGTGGGATACCGATAACAACCGGCAACTCATGGTCTCCTTCCGTGACCAAGCCGACAACGGCGTGTTCGACCTGATTCCTCGCAACACCGAAGGCCCACGCGACGGGCAGAGCCGCGAGTACTACTTTATCCATGCGGTTCCTTACAATGGCGACACACCGGACCCCAGCATCGCCGTGAACGGTGGCCTCACACACCGCCAAATGTACTTTATGTGGCCGTTTCTCACGGCAGGTGCCGACTGGAACAACGGCGACGTGGGCAATGCCAACCTGCGCATCGTCTACAGCGAGTTTGAAGCGATGCTGCGCGCCACCTCACGCTTTCCGCAGACGATTCGGTTCAGCACAGACGAGGTACACGTCGACCATCACAGCATCCATGCCTTCCAGTACACGGCCGATGATGGTTCGGAGCAAACCTTCATCATCAACACCAACGACGGTGGGGTAGCCTACTCTGACAACGGTGGCGCTACGTGGACGGAAGTAGATCGCGGATACGTGACGTCGCAGTTCTACGATGTCGCAAAGCACCCCACCACCGACCGCTACATTGGAGGGACCCAAGACAACGGTACGTGGCAATCGTTTGCCAACCCCAACCCTACCCAAGGCTGGAACCGACGCCTTGGCGGTGATGGTTTTGACACGATCTGGCATCCCGATAATCCTAACCTGCTGCTGGGCTCGATCCAGTTTAACAACATCCAACGTAGCAGCAACGGTGGCCTGACGTGGTCAGCAGCACAGGACGGACTCGGCGATGTAGGCGACAACGGTGGGGGCCAGTTCCTCACGGCGCTCGAACATTCACCCGCTATGCCGGACCGCGTTTTCACCTTAGGAGCGACTGGCGTGTGGCGATCCGACGATTTTGGGCTCAACTGGACGGGTATCCAGATACGAAGCCGATGGGCTGCGGGGAGCAGTGGGCGCGTACGTGTTTCGCTGGCGAATCCTGATGTCGTGTGGGCCGGTCACCGCATGAGTGCCAGCGGCACGCTCCACATCTCGCGCAACGGCGGCGACTTCTTTGCGCCCGTACCCGTTCCCGACATTGCACCGGGCCGTATCTCTGGCCTTGCTACACATCCGTTCGAAGAAGGCACGGCGTATGCACTATTCGGGGTCTACAGCGCGCCTAAGATCCTACGGACGACCGACTATGGGCTGACATGGGAAGACATCTCTGGCTACGCCGACAGCGCCGACGGCACCAGCACGCGTGGCTTCCCCAACGTTGCCGTGTATGACCTGCTCGTGCACCCAAGCCAGCCGTCTGTACTTTGGGCTGCCACCGAAGTCGGGCTCATCGAATCGGTGGATAGTGGTGCATCATGGCGCTATGCGGACAACGGCTTGCCGGCCGTCGCCATCTGGCGCATGAAACTTGTCGATGACGAAATCGTGCTGGCCACACATGGACGCGGGATCTGGTCCGTTGATGCGCCAACGACATTCACAGTAGATACTGACGACGCAGCACCTTCCGACCTGCCGACGGACTTTGCATTGGAGCAGAACTACCCGAACCCATTCAACCCAACGACGACGATCCCGTTTGCTATCCCAGAGGCCACACGTGTGACACTCACCGTCTTTGATCTGACGGGTCGCCACATCGCTACGTTAGCCGATGCCGATTACCTACCAGGCCGCCACAGTGTCTCGTGGGATGCGCGCAACGTGGCGAGCGGCGTTTACCTTTACCGCCTCGAAGCAGGTGACGTGGTCCGCACGCAGCAACTGACGCTGATTAAGTAACACATCGCGTGCGTTTGACATGGGAAATCAGATGGAATGGCGAACAGCGAGGCAGCGCGGTACGGCTGTGGCGACACGTACCGCGCTGCTTGGGCTGCTGGTCTTGGCTGGATGGGCCTGCACCTCTGCACGCGAACCCGCTGATATGATGACGACCTCTCCGTACCAAGCCCTCGCCGAAGCACGCCTCGAAGCGCCCATCCGCTATGTCCCCAATGCGGACTCGACGTATATGCTGTGCATCAAAGATGTGGAAGCCACGGCGCTAGATCCGCATCCCAACCAGCCGTTCCTCGTCGTCGAGATGGCGACGGATAGCGTACGCTACGCGGAACCGCGTTTCCAAGGGAGTGTGGCATGGGATGCGCCGTTTGTGCTCCGTGTATCGCCGATGGTGGGCACGGTGCAGCAAGAT
>CAYYHN010000576.1:0-3667 GCA_964471245.1 uncultured Rhodothermaceae bacterium
TCCCCACCTGCGTAGACATCGGGCATATTCGTCCGAAAGTGCTCATCAACCAAAATGCCACGATCCGTCTCGACGCCCGAATCTTTTAGGAAGGCAATGTTCGGTGTCACACCAATCGTAAGCCCAACAAATTGGCATGGGATTTCTTCTCCTGTTGTCGTGCGTACCGCACGGACTCGTCCGGCATCACCCGGAAGTACGGCTTCCATCTCTGCCCCCAGCCGTAAATCAATGCCATGCGCCAAAACATGGCGATTGACCATCGCGGACTCTTCCGTTGGCAAGATGCGGTTCATGTACGATTGTTCTCGGACGAGGAACGTCACATGAATCCCGCGACTGTGCAACATCTCGGCCATCTCGATCCCAATGAGCCCCCCACCTACCACAACGGCCTGCTTGGCATTCTGTGTGTTGACGGCCATGCGTTCGAGATCTTGGTAGCTATACAATCCTTGTACGCCTTCCAGTTCCTGTCCGGGCCAGCCTGCTTGACGAAACGTCGATCCCGTCGCAAGCACAAGCACATCGTAGTGCATGACCGACTGATCTGCGAAGTGAAGCGCTTTGTTGGCAGCATCTACGCGCAGCACGTATCCCTGCCGGAGGTCAATTCGGTTCTTGGCCCAAAACCAGTCTTCATAGGGCTTGGTCTGTTCGTAAGACATATGGCCCATGTAGATGTACATCAGGGCTGTCCTCGAAAAGAAGTAATCCGTTTCTGCAGAGATGATGGTGATCCGATCATCACTTTTTTTGCGGATAAAGCGCGCTGCCGTAACGCCTGTAATTCCGTTGCCAAGGATGGCGATGTGTCTAGGCATAAGATAGGAGTGTTGATGGGAAGCAGACTTGCACGACGCTGGAATTTAAGTGAGACCTCGGCAAGATGTGTTACAGTTACTCAGGAATAAGATGGCCATACATTGCGTTTCGAAAGCAGGTCGGGTAGATTCCGGCACCTACGGTTCGTGGTCTCGTCATTGGTAAAACGTCATGATTCTAGGCATCACGGGAAATACCACAAAAGATCGACTATGGCAACCCGTTGCGGACTTAGTCTCGTGGCTACATGCACAGGGGTATCCTTTTTGTCTCGAAACTAGTGTTGCCCAAGGTCTTCGCTCACGCGGCTTAATGGTTGTAGAGAACCTTGCTATTTATTCGACCCATGAGCTTGGCCAACATACGGACTTGATCCTCTCATTTGGTGGAGATGGCACGCTACTGAATACAGCACATGAACTTGGCCCTTCACCTACCCCGATCCTTGGGGTGAACATAGGTCGCCTTGGTTTTCTTGCTGACATTGAAGTGGGCGACCTAAGGAAAACGATCAAGTTATTGCATGACGGGCACTACCGGATTGATGAACGCATGGTGCTCGAAGCCGAAGGACCAGAGGACCTTGGCAAAGAACCCTTGTGGGCACTCAATGAGTTCGTGTTGCAACGCAGCGGTGTCACGGGCATGCTCTCGATTGACATCGAGGTAGACGGTGAGCCCCTCAACAGGTATTGGTCCGATGGCCTCATCATCTCCACACCCACTGGGTCGACCGCATACAACCTATCGGCTGGTGGCCCGATTGTCGTCCCCGGGACAGATGCTATTGTTCTTACGCCCATTGCACCACATACGCTCACGGTACGTCCCATCCTGCTCCCGGGCACAGCAAGCATTGTTGCCCGCGTGCTGAATGATCATCAGCCCTACGTGTTCATGGCAGACGGCCGAACCAACCTGATGGAATCAGACAACGATACGTTTCGCATTCGCCGCGCCCAACACAATGTCCGCGTCGTCAAATTGCTCGACCAAGTCTACTTTGAAACCATCCGAACGAAGTTAATGTGGGGCGCTCGCCGAGACGTTTGAACACCTCACGGAGTCTTGCCCAATCAATAGCAGAGCGGCTACCAGATCTTTCCGGTAGCCGCTCTTTTCATGCTAGGGTATAGAACCCGGCTTATACTTTTACGGCACGTCTATTTCACGAGCATCATCGTGCGGGTGTTGATGTAGCTTCCCGCACGCATGGTGTAGATGTACAATCCACTCCCAAGATTAAGGGCATCAAATGCGACAGAGTATGTACCCGGGGCATGATCCCGCGAGGCGAGCGTGGCGACCCGTTCACCCAACGCATTGTACACCTCAATCTGCACAAACGTAGCTTCCGCAATCGCGTAGTTGATGGTGGTCGTTGGGTTAAAGGGGTTCGGGTAGTTGGCTTCTAGGCTGTATTCGAGTGGAATCTCGCTTTCCGTGTTCACATTGCGGCTGAAGCTAATATCCGTCACGCGGATGGGTGCGAGAAAGTAAGTGTTTGCCTGCGTCAGGATACCCGTGTAGCTGAAGCGTGTCCCGGTGATCAGCGTGCCTGCGATCGGGGCATCTGCCGAAACGGCCATGCCCAAGGCATTTCCACTCCCGTCGACCACCTGATACACCCGGTTGCCTTCCAAAGTACTGGTGTCAATGACGACATCTGCGTCAGCTAATACCAGATCTGGGATGGTGATGAGTGTGCTTTCGAAGTCTTCTCCGTTTGCAGCCAAATCATCGAGCGTTACCGTCGTGGGCTCAGGCAGCGTGTTGTTGTTGGACAGGACGACAACGGCTACTGACTGGATGACTTGCAACTCGTCAACGCTTCCGAACACACCCGAGACACGGACTTGATCGCCTTCTGCAAAGGTCTGCGCACCTTGGCCACCAGAATCATCCGAACGAATGGTTCCACCATCACCAGTTGGAAGGGAGACCGCAATACCGGAGTCACCACTTTGTATGGTAGCGCGATCCCCATCGATGCGGGTAATCACACCGACGACGGTCACGACGTCCCCGTCGGTGGCATCATCACGCACGTCACCAATCTCTTCAACGACAGGTGCCACTACGTCGATGGTAAACGTCTGCGCGTTGGAATCGATACCGTCGTTCACCGTAAGAATGATGGGATGCATCCCAATATTCGCTTCTGCAGGAATACCCGTCAGGACAGCAGTGCCATCACCGTTGTCGGTCAGCATCAGCCAATCTGCACCTTGCGTGGCCGTGATGGTGACGGGGTTGCTCTCAGCATCAGCGGTAGTGACAGCGTACGTGTAGACGCGTTCAGCCGTCGCATCCGTTACAGGTGTGCTGGTGAATGTCGGCGCGGTGTTGTCGGCTGCGACAACGATGGTGAAGGCCTGTGACGTAGGCGCACCAGCAGCATCGGTTACCACAAGTGTCACCGCTACCGACCCAATGTCACTGCGGGTTGGTGTTCCTGCTAAGGTTGCCGTACCGTCGCCATTGTCGGTCAGCATCAGCCAACCCGGTAGCGGCGTAGCCGCATCGACCGTGATGGAACGCGAATCGCCTGTGTCTACGTCTTCGGTGGTTACGTTGTAAGTAAACGACTGGCGCTCGGTTGCTTGGGTCTGTGGTGAGCTCGTAAAGGTGGGCGCATCATTGACGGGGCTCACCGTGACCGTCACGGTCGCCTTGGCCGTTCCGTTGTTGCCGTCATCTACCTGATACGTGAAGCTGTCGCTGCCGTTGAAGTTGGCGTTCGGCGTGTAGGTGATCTGGTCGTCGCGTACGTGAGTTGGTGTCGCGGGATGATGGATCGCTGCCGTCCCATTGCCAGGCTGCGAAGCGATGCTGACAGTCA
>CAYYHN010000577.1:0-3661 GCA_964471245.1 uncultured Rhodothermaceae bacterium
GCCACAGATACAGGGCCCGGCAGGACGATCCCACCTACATGCGAGGCCACGCTGCGCAGATGCTCCAGCGCCTTGATGGCCCCGATGCGCCCGCCGGCAACGCCCAGCAACGTGATCGGCTTGCCTTTGAGCTTCGACGGAAACCCAAGGTTGTCGATCATCAACTTCATTACGCTCGAATAGCTGCCGTGGTACTCGGGCGTGGCAAGGATCACGCCATCGGCGGCGGCAACGCGGGCTTGTATCGCCTTCGCATCATCCGTCGTGCCTTGGCCGGGGAGCCGTAGGTCCAATGCAGAAGGATCAATAATGTCGAGTACGATGTTTGGTTGGGCGGCAAGGGCTGTGGTAATGACGGCGAGCGCCTTGGCGGTGTTGTTGTTCGGACGCACGCTGCCTTGGAGTGCGACGAGGTGGATGCGGTGGTTGTGTTCCATCATGCAGGCTTGAGTGTGATGGCCGGGTCATTGAGGTTAGGTGTCAATGAGCCCGGCTGATCCAGTAAGAACGCTATGCCACGCTCGGAGCAAGTATAGCGTTCCAGTCTTGCGCAGTAGCCCAATCTGCAAAGGTCTGCCATGCCACCTCGGGGAAGTTGCTCCGAAGCGCAGCAATGTCGGCGGAATAACCCGTTTGATCAAACCATTCAAACATAAGCGCCATATCTTCGCTGTGGGCACGCATCGCATCAGCGGGAAAGCCGATGTAATGGACACTATGCTTGAGGTGATCTGACAGGATGCTAGCGGCAGCCTCGTTGGTTAGCTCATCCCCTGCAAGATCGAAGCGCTGGCCAAAAACAGTCTCGCGACGCTCGATGAGTGCCGTCGCAAATGCCCCAATATTGGCAACCGATACCTGCTGCAGCTCTCGTTTGCCGGGCATAGCCATCGTGAGGGTACCTTCACGTAGTGTGTCCGTAACCCAAGGTTGCAGGAAGTTGTCCATGAAGAATACGGGCGCGATGATTGTGTAAGGCACACCCGAGGCGACGATGGCTTCCTCGACAGCATACTTGCTGTCGAAGTGCGGGATGCCTGTACCTTGGTTGGCATTACCTACCGAGCTATAAACAAAGTGACCCACGCCAGCTTCTTTGGCGGCTGTTAATAGGGCTAGCCCTGTGCGGTCTCCGCATCGACACCTTGTTCGAATGGCGTGGTCATCGCATAGATGGCGTCGACGCCACGCGCCGCTGCGACCAGCGCATCGGGATTGGTGAAGTCACCGGCCACCATCTCAACGCCTTGTGCGGCGAGGCGCAAGGCAGCAGCAGAGGTTGTATTGCGGGTGAGGCCACGGACACGATGACCATTGGCAAGGAGCGCCTGAACGACGGCGCCACCTTGTTGGCCGGTAGCACCTGTGACGAGGACGAAACGGGAAGGCGTGTTGGTGTATGGCATGTTTCAGCACCTAAGTTTGATTTTTGTGTATAGGATACAGTTGTATATACAATAGTTGGGGCAAATTTTTTTAACTACGCATTTTCTCGAGGATACGGTTGAGTTCGACGGCTTCGGCATCGGTGATGCGCTGCATGGAGTGACTGCTTGCCTTGACGAGCGGGTCGAGCTCTTGCAGCAGATCCAGCCCCTTCTGCGTGATTATAATATCCACCTTCCGGCGGTTGGTTAGACACGGCGTACGTTCCACAAGCCCCTTCAGCCGTAGCTTTTCAACCAGCCGTGTGGCGTTTGAGGATCGACTGATCATGCGTTCGCTGATCCGTTGCAACGGAGCTGGGTTTGGGTATTGGCCGCGCAGGATGCGCAACACGTTAAACTGCTCCTTCGACAACCCAAATGGCTTCAGCGTCGCATTGGTCGCACTCGAAATCCGATCTGCCGTCACCAAGATGTTGAGAATGGCTTTCAGGAACGCGTTTTCAAAGTGCGTTTGCTTTAAGTCGTCTTCGAGGCTCATAGAATTTGATTCTATACAATTGTTGTATGCACAACAATATATAACCTATCGGCCCATTTGTCAAGTACCCGTAGTTACGAGCATCATTCCAATCGTGTTGAAGCAAGAGGTACGAGACGGAGCCGACGTGCTCGGAGCCAGATCGGGGCATAGGCGATGAGGAAGAGCACCAGCATGATACCTTCGCAGACGAGGATATACCACGGCCATGGGCCAAAGTAATCGAGGAGGGAAGCCGTCGGCGGCTTTTCCATGATATAGAAATAGTTGGCCCCGAGTAGCTTGTTCACCACAAAGATGCCGACGGCATAGAACTGGATGCCAACAAACGCACGGATGAGGCTTCGCCCGGTAGGATACAGCCGAAACGCAACGGTGACATAGATCGTGACGACCACAAGGCCGCCGTGCACGATCCAGTATTTCAAAAACGTGTAGTGCGGAAAGCCTTCCACAAGATGCGGCGTGAGCACCGCTTGCACCGTGCCCGCGAGTACCCAGAAATAGAGCACCTCCTGTATCCGTTGCGTGGGTCGCCAGATGAGCAGGGGCATCAAGAAGGCCAAGAGGTTACACAGGCCGAGTGGCAGAACCGTCGTCGGGTCAAAGGCTCCTTCGATAAGCCTGAGACCTGTCCACGCGATGACGGAACTGGTTAGCACAAGGCCCATACCACGTGCCAGACCACGTCGCTGGTTTGCATTGAGCCGCTTCTGTGCAAGCCAAGGCAATGCCCACGACAATCCGGCAATCAGCCCCAACACCCACATGTGCTGGATGCCAAATACGACAAACGATTGGTTGTATTCGAAGATGTGCGCGCCCATCCTATATACGCTTTCCAAGCAAAGGGAGGTCCTCATCAGCTGGTGCTCACGGTCAAGCTAGCCTGACCTTAGCTGGTGGGCCGTCAGGAACGCAGCGAAGGAACGCGAAGAAGGAATCATTGCTGTTTGAGCGAAGCGAGTTTCAATGATTCCCGCGTTCTGTAGTGAAGTTCAGGCCCAGCAGGTTCCGTCTTGATCTTTCGTTCTTTGGATCAAGCCAAAGAACAACCCTTTCTATACAGTCAACATGCCCATACGATAGGCTCATGGTACGTTGATGTTGGGAGAGGCTACTGCGCTTCTTCAATGGCTTGCCGCAACGCTGCTTCCCCACCTACGACAGGAAGGCTGAGGGCCGTACCATTCAGGTCCACCGTCAGCTTCGTTCCGGATTCAGGCCAGAGCGTAAAGTCGCGGTCGCTGCCGAAGATCATCAGGCCGATACGTTCACCCGGTGCGATGATCTGGTCATCAGGCTGGAGATCGAAGGTGATATCGTAGAATTCACCGGGGACGAGCGGCTCGCTTTCGGTCAGGCTGTCGCGGTTTTGCGGGTCGGCCCAACCACGTGTAATGATACTGCCGACAAGATCGCGCGGGCTGGGCTCCTCTTCCCAAGGCAGCGAGACCAGCCACACCGATAGGTTGGTCGCGGGCTTATCGACGCTCAGGCGCACGGTGATGCGGGCTTGGCCGGAGAGGTGCACAGGTTCGGAGAGTTCAGGTGTGGCGTAGAGTAAGCGGTGTGGTGAGGTTGCCTCCCGTGCAAGATCAGCGCCGCTGAGTTCTACGTTATCGGTCACGTCCTCTGTGCCTTGCTCACCAGATTCGGTCAACTGCAAGCCGCCCATACCTGTGCCACCTGTGGTCAAGTAAAGTGGTACCAGTTCGGCTTCGGGGTTGGGGTA
>CAYYHN010000578.1:0-3658 GCA_964471245.1 uncultured Rhodothermaceae bacterium
AATGAGAACGTGGCCGCTGCCGTGGAGGATGAGTACGGCATGGACGTGGTGATGGCGCTCTAGGGTCGAGTGGCCACCGGGCGCAATCTCGAAGTAGCGCAACTGGCTGGGCAAGTCGCCGACGCCATCAAACAACACCTGCCGTGTGACGGCTTTGAAGAGGGTGCCGTCTTCCTTGTACTGCTTCAGCGGCACATCCTCCCAGCGAAAGCCATCGGCCTTTGGCGTAGCGCGGCGAACAGGCGAAGTTGACTCATCCATGCGTCGGCGCAATCTGTTGGGCGGCTGCTTTGACGGCGTCTTGGAACGAACGGCTGCGTGCTAGCAAGTCGTCGCCTGCTTCGAGTAGGCTGCCGCCAATGAGGAGCATCGTATCCACGCCAAAAAACTCGACGAGTTCGGGCGCACGCTCCACCGTCATGCCACCCGCAGGCGTGGGCAGCGACGGCGCAAAATTATGCCACGGCATGCGGAGCGTCTCGGCGAAGGTGCGACAGTCGGCTGGCGGGTAGCTGAAGCGGCCGCCGTAGTTGACGAAGATGACGGCGTCGGCTCCGTAGAGCCGTAGCAGCTTTGCCAGCACAGGCATGGCGATTTTGGGTGTGCCCATGAAGCTCGGGTGTGCCAGTACCGGAACGCTCAGATGCTGCTGCACCAATTCGTGGAATGTCGGCAGCCCCAAGAGCATCGCCGAGACCATCACGGCACCGACGCCTCGTGCTTGCGCCTGCTCCGCTTGCCGAAATACCGTGCTTGGCGTACCTGAGAGGTTCGGCACGTAGACGGCACGATGACCCGTCCGCGCAGCTACCTCGTCGACGGCGTCTTGGCACGTGCGTACCCGATCTTCGAACGGGCAGAAAGGATGGTCAGCGAGGTAATGGTCGTCTTTGATGTAGTCGAGCCCCGCCTCGGCAAACGTACGGCAGATGCCAACGACTTCGTCGAGAGAAAGCCCCACAGGCTTGATGGCCGAGCAGGTGACGGGCCGTCCGTGAACGCCAATCCGCTCGCGCATACCTGCGATGCCGAAGCGCGGCCCGGTGAATTGCGCCCGCACGGTCTCAGGCAATACAACATCGCGCAGCGTCACGTTCGGGTGCAGCGACACATTACCCCAGATGACGTTCATGAACTGTGCTGCATCGACGCGGGCCGTGTGGATGGGCAGCGCCATCTCAGCGAGGTATCCGCCTGCTGGATCGGCATCGAGTCGCACGATCTCACCCATCATCTCGTCGCGCACAAACGGGTAGCGCAGCCCAACGCTAACGGGCGTCTCGATGGTCTGTTCGAGCAGCACCGAATTGGCCAAGGCGTGTACCTCACCGGCAGTGGCATCAAGGTGATACATGACGAACAAGGAATCCATGCGCAACGAGCAAACGATGAAAGGGCAACGCGGCGCAAAGTACCAACTTAACGCATCCGTTTTCCAACCGATACGAGAATTAATCACCAAGCCACGCCTCTGAACAAGCGGTCACCCTACATGCCTTCTACCCCAGTAGTAAGCGAGCACGAATTGAATACGTGGAGCCCCCTACATGACTACACGCTCCTCTATCTGGCTTTCCTACATGGCTCTCCTTCGTTGCGTCACAACTATGATCCGACGCAAGTCCTTGGTCGCATGCGCCGATTTGGGCAGGACCTCTCGGGGCGCTACCTCCGCCACGTCTACAGTCAAGTGATGCTCACCTACCTTGTCTGCAACACCGCCGACCTGCTCGAAGGTGCCGTCATCCAACTGGCCGACTACATGCCCAAGCCCGACCGCGCCCGCATCCTCGTCGACATCGCCCAAACCGTCTGCCAAAACGGCCTCTACTACCCCGAAGACGCCGACTTTATCGAGCACATCGCGCGTAGCTGGAACGTCGAACACCAACTGCGCACACAAGCAGAAGGCGTCCTCGGCGTGTGATGCTTTAGGGCTTGGCACGCTCGGCATAGCCTCACTTTTGATTCTTGGTGCTTGAGGAAAATGCTTTGGGGCGACAGCCCAGCATCTCCTCCTTTCCACCACTTCCCAGCCTCCTGTACCCCCACACGTCCCAAACTCCCATTCCCTCAACCGCCCACACGTCCCATTCTCCATCTAGCATTTCGTAGTTTCGCCACGTTTAGCTTAAACAACGAGACGACGGCATACGATGAAAAAGGCGGTGTTTACGCTGGTGGCAGTGGCATTGCCGTTGGTACTGATTGGACTGATTGAGGGCGGATTGCAACTCGCAGGCGTCGATCGGTATGCACAGACGGCGTTCTGGCCCGCATTGGGACAGCCGGATTACATGCACCTCAACAAAGCCTACACGGCGCGGTATTTCCCCGTGTTCGAGCCAGGTGCAGCACCTAACCTGTTCGCCCGTCGCAAAGCTGAAGGCACGTTTCGGGTGATGGTGCTCGGTGGTTCCTCGGCGCAGGGGTTCCCCAATTCGTTTCCCTATGCGTTTCCTGAGCGCTTGGCAGAACGCCTCCGAGCCGCAGCACCAAGGCAGCGGATAGAGGTGGTGAACCTTGGCATGTCGGCGGTGAATAGCTATACGCTGTGGGATCTGAAGGATGCCGTTGCAGCGCAGGAGCCCGATGCCGTGCTTATCTACGCCGGGCACAACGAATACTATGGCGCGTTTGGGGCGGGCAGTTCCATCTACGCGCTCGGCAACCGGATTGGGTTGAAGCGCCTCACGCTGCGCCTCAAACGCAGCATCCTCTACACCCGCTTGGAACGACTCTTGGTCGGCGCACCTGATGCCGAAACAAATCCTCAGCGCGAGCCGGGTGTCGTCGGGCGGGTGATGATGGCGCGGGTGGTAGGTGAATCGGTAATCCCGCAGGACGGACCGATCTACCACGCAGGCATCGACCAGTTTACGTCCAACCTTGCGGACATCGTTGCTACGTTTCGCAAGGCCGACATTCCCGTCTACCTCGGCACGCTCACCTCAAACCTCGCCGACCAACCGCCGCTCGGCGCCAACCCCCACGCCCAAGCCGCCTTTGATGAAGGGCAACAGTACCTCGCCGCAGGCGACACCGTAACGGCCCGCACCGCTTTCCTCCAAGCCAAGGAGTTGGACGACCTCCGCTTTCGCGCACCTGAAGCCTTCAATGAGCACCTTCGCGCCACGTACGCAGCAACCAACGGTGTTACCGTCGTCGACGTGCAAGCAGCGTTCCGCGCCGCCAGCCCCAGCGGCCTCGAAGGCGCAACGCTCTTTGATGACCACTTGCATCCCAACGCACAGGGCTACGAACTGATGGCCGCGACGTTTTTCGAGGCCTTGCGCAGGCATCCTGCCTTGGACACACAGCCCATGCCGCTCACCTTCGCTTCGTTTGAAGTCGACCCCTTTGAGCAAGCGTATGCGCAGATGAAAGTTGACTTGCTGCTGTCTGGCTTCCCATTTAACAAGACGGCGGATGTGGATGCGCAAGACGCAGCAGCCCAAGCTGTACTGCGCACCTACACCGAGCGGCAAGACTACATCACGCAGCAAGCCGTCTCGGCCAACATGGGCGGACTGACGGTGCCGGAAGCGTTAAACGAAGCACTCCGCTATACCCGCGGCCGCCGCGACACACTCAACACGTTGCTGCTTTTCCGTGCGTTGCTACCGTGGGAGGCGCGCAACGAACAAACCTTGCAACA
>CAYYHN010000579.1:0-3654 GCA_964471245.1 uncultured Rhodothermaceae bacterium
GTGGACGCTCTTCGGCCGTCTCCGGTTGCTCGGGCACGGCGTGCAGGTGCTGATGGTAGAGCCGGTCAACGAGCAGTGCCAACAACTCGGGCTCTTCCTGCGCTAAGCTTTCCACGAGACCCACGAACCGACGCAGGCGTTCGCGCTCCATCCGGGTGCGGCCGCGCATCTCGTCCTCAAGCAGCACCGTCATTCGCTCCGTCACTCGCGCCTCTACGGCTTCTTTCGTGGGGACTTCGCCCTCTTGCAGGTCGATCTCGTATTTGTGCGCGATGCTAAGGAGGTTGCGGACGTCCTCATTTGTTGTCAAGACCAGCGCCTTGCCCGTCTTGCCTGCACGCGCTGTGCGGCCCGAACGGTGGATGTAGTACTCTGGATCCTGCGGCACATCATACATGAAGACGTGCGAGAGATCCGAGATGTCGATGCCGCGAGCAGCCACGTCGGTGGCGACGAGGAAGCGAAGCGTGCCCTTGCGAATACGCCCCATCACACGCTCGCGTGCGCCTTGGTTGAGGTCGCCCGAGATGGCGTCGGCGTCATAGCCGTAGTTCTGTAGGAATTTGTGCAAGTACTCGACGTCGCGCTTCGTGTTGACGAAGATGATGCCGGAGTCTGGATTCTCCATCTCGATCAACCGTCCCAGCACGCGGTCCTTCTCCATCGCCTCGACCTTATAATAGACGTGGTCGATGGCATCGACGCCGACTTGGCCGACGCTTAGCGAGAGAAAGCCCGGTTCGTGCAGAAATTCGCGGGCAAGCGAACGTACGCGTGGCGGCATCGTGGCGCTGTACATAAACGTGCAGCGCTTGTTGGGTAGGTAGCGCCGAAGTTGCCGCATGGCTGGGTAGAAGCCCATCGACAGCATCTCGTCAGCTTCGTCGAAGACGAGCGAGTCGAGGTGGTCGAGGACGAAGGTGCGGCGCTCCAAGTGGTCGAGGATACGGCCCGGCGTCCCGATGACGACTTGCACGCCGCCTTTGAGGGCTTCGTTCTGCGGGCCATATTTGACGCCGCCGTAGACCGTCACCGCTTCGAGGCGCGGCGTGTCGTCAGAGGCTTCGGCCTGCATCCGGGCAAACTCCTCATAGATCTGGCGCGCCAACTCGCGCGTTGGTGTCAGGATCAGGGCTTGTACCGCACGCTTTTCTGCGTCGAGGCGCTCGAAGAGGGGCAGCAGGAAAGCGCCTGTCTTACCAGATCCGGTGCGCGATTGCACGATGAGGTCTTGCCCGGCGATCATGTACGGCAAGGCCTTCTGCTGGACGGGCATCAGCGATGTCCAGCCGGTGCGCTCCACAGCGGCGCGAACAGACTCAGGGACGTTGTCGAGCGATGCGGGTGGGAGTGCGGGGTCGGGCTCGACAAGGGTACTTTGGACGGCCTCTTGTTTGGCTTGGCGCTGGCCGCGCGCCGTCAAGTCGATGACTTGGATGCCCAACGGGCGTTTGGAATCAGACATGGAAAGGTGGTGTAGCGAAATAGCCCAACCTGTGGCGCGGCCGGGCGAACGAGAACGGGGACGGCATGCACGACATCTGTGCCGTAGACAGCGCTGCCACCTAAACAAGCGGGGGCTGCCGATCGGGTAGCGAAGGATCCCATGTTCACGCGTTCTGTTCGCTACCTACCATCTATGCCACAAGTAAGCTTGTATCCCAGAGGGTTGGGGAAGTTCTCTGGGGTGTTGTGATCGGCTTCGAGTCAACAAAGCCAGTAATTACATCGCCAATCCGCCATCTACGTGCAGGACATGGCCGGTGATGTAGTCAGCGGCGCTGGAGGCGAGGAAGAGGGTGGCATTCGCCACATCTTCGGGGCTGGCCGGGCGGTTGAGCGGCACAGCGCCGAGCATTGCGTCTTTGGCTTGGTCGGAGAGCGATGCCGTCATGTCGGTAGCCACATAGCCCGGTGCGACGACGTTGACCGTGACGCCGCGACGGCCTAACTCTTTGGCGAGGCTCTTCGAGAAACCGATGATGCCTGCTTTCGAGGCCGCGTAGTTTGTCTGGCCAGGATTGCCCATCACACCCACCACCGAAGCAATGTTGATGATCTTGCCCGCGCGCTGCTTCATCATCGGGCGGTAGGACACCTTGCAGAAATTGAACAGGCTCTTGAGGTTCGTCCCGATGACGGCATCCCAATCGGCTTCGCTCATCCGCAGCATCAAGCCATCGCGGGTGATGCCGGCGTTGTTGACGAGCACGTCAATCGAGCCCCACGTTTTCACTACAGTACCTACGGCTTCTTCAGCCGAGGCCATGTCGGCCGCGTCGCCTTGGAAGACGAGGGCTTCGGTGCCGTTGGCTTCGAGGCTGTCTTTGAGCGCGTTGGCTTCATCGACGGACGAGCGGAACGTGAAGGCAACGCGGGCACCTGCCGCCGCAAAGGCTTCGACCATCGCACGTCCAATGCCGCGTGTGCCGCCCGTGACCAATACGTTCTTGCCAGTGAAATCGAGGTTCATGTTTCGTTCGGGGTTCTTCGAGAGTGGGAAAGGGAATGCAGTTGTAGGGTTGGAGGCAACCCGTTGGGCTACGCAAAGTCGGCGACGGTGCCGTAGGTCTTGGTGGGGATGCGGCGGCCGAGGGTCCGCTTCACAAGGCCCGATAGCACGCGTCCTGTGCCGACCTCGGCGAAGTTGTCTGCACCGTTTGCCTGCATGTTCGTGAGTGTCTGTGCCCAGCGCACGGGCGAGAGCAATTGTTCAAGCAGTCGCTGCCGAATTTCGTCGGGATCCGTTGTGGGCTCTGCGGTCACGTTCAGGTAAACCGGGCAACGCGGCGTTACGATGGTCAATGCCTCCAAGCCTTCCGCAAGGCCATCGCGCGCGTGCGTCATCAAGGGCGAGTGAAACGCACCGCTGACGGGCAGCGGAATCGCTCGTTTGGCACCCTGCTCGGACGCCAGCGCCAGCGCACGCTCGACCGCTGGAATGTCACCCGACACAACAACTTGGCCGGGCGAGTTGAAGTTGGCCGGTTGCACAAAGCCATTGCCCTCCGCGTTGACGGCATCGCACACAGCTTGCAGCGCGTCGTCGTCCATGCCGAGCACAGCGCCCATTGTGCCAGGGCGTTTTGTACCCGCTTCTGCCATCAACTGCCCACGCAAGCGAACGATACGGAGACCATCGGCGAACGTGATGGCACCGGCAGCGGCGAGGGCGCTGTATTCGCCTAGGCTGTGCCCCGCCGTCATGTCAGGGGCGAGGCCGCGTGCTTCGAGGACGGCCATCGCGGCAAGGCTATGCGCATAGAGCGCGGGCTGCGTGACCTCGGTTTGCTTGAGCGCCTCGGCGTCGGTAGCGGCGTCACCGCTTTTGCCGAACATGAGATCCGTCAGGGAGAACCCGAGGACTGCGTCGGCTTCCTCAAGGCGTGCTTTGGCTTCGGGGAAGGTGTCGTAGAGGTCGTACGCCATGCCAACGGCCTGCGAGCCTTGGCCGGGGAAGAGGAAAGCAGTCGTCATCCGGTGGTGGGATTCGATGTGGAATGATCCGGAGAGGAGAATTAGAATGCGTGCCTATTCGCTCGCAGCCAACTCAGCAGTGGCTGCCTCCGCGACTTCGTTGCCGTCGTACGCCCATTTGACGTAGGCCGCGCCCCAGGTGAAGCCGCCACCGAAGGCCGCCAGCACAAGGTTGTC
>CAYYHN010000580.1:0-3647 GCA_964471245.1 uncultured Rhodothermaceae bacterium
TGCCGACCTTGATTTCGTAGCCTGCTTCTTTAGCTTTTTCTTCGGTGAAGCCAACGGAGGCAATCTGTGGCTGGCAGTAGGTACAACCGGGGATGTTGCCTTTGTCCATCGGATGCACGTCGTGCCCAGCGATCTTTTCGACGCACACGATACCTTCATGGCTGGCTTTGTGTGCGAGCCAAGGCGCCCCTGCAACGTCACCAATCGCATAAATGCCGGGTACGTTTGTACGCCCAAAGCCGTCTACAACGATAGAGCCGCGGTCCGTTTGGATGCCGAGGGCTTCGAGGCCAATGTTCTCAACGTTACCAACCACACCAACAGCCGAGAGCACTTGGTCGCATACAAGCGTCTCCATGCCTTTCTTAGTTTCTACGGAAACACGTAGTTCCTCGCCGCTGGTGTCCACGCCTTGCACCATTGATTTGGTCATCACCTTGATACCCATCTTCTTGAAGGCGCGTTGCAATTCCTTCGAGACGTCTTTGTCTTCGACAGGTACCAAGCGGTCCATCACTTCCACGATGGTCACTTCGGTGCCCATGTTGTGGTAGAAGTACGCAAACTCAACCCCAATGGCGCCAGCACCCACCACGACGAGGCGCTTCGGTTGCTCTGTCTGGAGCATGGCCTCCTTGTAGGAAATGATGTGCTTGCCATCGATAGGGAGCGGTGGAATCTCCCGAGCACGGGCACCTGTAGCAACGATGATGTGTTTCGCCGAGATCGTCTGAGGTGAACCCACTGCGTTGCCGTCCATGTCGACGGAGGGCTTCACATCGATTTGGCCGCCGCCAAGGAGTGTGGCGTGCCCGTAGACGACGTCAATCTTGTTCTTCTTCATCAAGAAGTTGACGCCCTTGTTCATCTTGTTGGCGACGCCACGGCTGCGGTCGATGATCGCCGGAAAGTCGGGGGTGATTTCGCCTTCCAGCTTGAGGCCGTAGCTGCTGAGATGGTTGGCATATTCCATCAGCTCTGCGCTTTTAAGCAGGGCTTTGGTCGGGATACACCCAATGTTGAGGCACACGCCACCGAGCTTGTTCTTCTCGATGACGGCTGTTTTAAACCCGAGTTGGGTAGCCCGGATCGCTGTTTCGTAGCCGCCCGGCCCCGTGCCGATGACGACAATATCGTAGGTAGTATTTGCCATGGTGGTGTAGCGTCACTTTTTTGAGATTGCGCACAGAACAGCGCAAAATACAAGCGTCTACTCCCGGCTGCTACCCACCGTTCTTAGGAAGGGGGTAAGCTTTGGTGAAATCCAAAGCCCATGAAAAAGCCCCAAGCCTTGCGTCCGTATGACGTGCAAAGCTTGGGGCAAAACGTGTGAGCCGATAAACTTATCGACCTGAGAAGACGATGCGGTCGAAGTCATCCCAGTCGATCTCAACGCGGTCGCCATCAGCCATCAGGATGATGATGCCGTCGTTATCGTCGTTTACATCGTTCGAGCCGCGAAGCTCAAAGACGCGGCCGTCGAACAGGGTGACTTCGGCGGCGCTGGAGGAGATGCGTTCGATCTGCTCAATCATGCCCATCTCGATCTCAAACTCAAGGTCGCCCATGTCGCCGTTCAGCAATTCCCAGCCGTACCCTTCGTCATCATCCCATGTGATGACGCCGCTGAATTTTTCACGATCCCGTGTATAAACCGTACCAGTAAGCGGGTCAGTGCCGTTGAAGGCATCAAACGTGACCGCGTAGGGGACCGGGCGGAAGCTGACTTCTTCGAATTCATCCCATGGAACGATTACTTGGCCCAGATCTGGATCAAGGACAAGGATTCCACGGTTGTCATCGTCCACGTCGTTGGAGCCACGGAGTACGAGGTCTTCCCCGTTGCGTAGCGTAACAAGGGCACTGCTGCTGCTGTTGCGTGCGATGCCAGCGATGTTGGCAAAGCGGATCTTGCGTTTGCGGCCGCCACGATCCGTGCCGTCGAGGATATCCTCGGTAAGCACCTCATCCACATCCCAGCAGATGAAGCCTTCGAACACATCGCCGCGCCGCGTCGTCAGTGTGCCGAAGAGGCGTTCGCCATAGCGTGATTCGACATCGCGGGGGGCTTGCATAAAGTCGACCCGCTCGATATCGCGCCAGCGGAGTTCGATTTCGCCGCGCTCAGGGTCTTCCACAAGGATCTCGCGCACATCACTGCCAATATCCGTCGAGCCGCCACGGAACTCTATTTCGTCCCCGTTCTTCATGAACAAAATGGCAGTTTCGCTCCCGGCGGGTTCGAGGCTTGCCACATGACCAAAGCGGATGCCAGAGGTACGTGAACTGCCACGGAAGTCGTCACTATCGTAGCGGATGCGAAGGCCTAGGACTTCGATTTGGCGTTCGCGGCTGCCTTGCCGCATGGAGCGCTTGGAGCCATCGAGGACATCCACCCAACTCACTTCGTTTTTGTCCCAGCGGATGAGGCCTTCAAAAACGTCGCCATCATCAGTGGTGATGCGGCCGTAAATGCGGCTTTGCAGGTCGGCAGTCTGTGCATGGGCCATTCCTGCAAGACCGACGAGCAACAGGGCGTAACAAAAGGCTTTTGCTTTCATCGTATCAGATTACATGGTACGGTTTACGATTCGCAGCAGTGTTCGTCCCCCGTAACGAGAGTTCCGGCAGAATAGTTACACTTTCACAGAATCAGTCTTGGCTATACACAGCAGACTGCGTTTCTTGTGAGCATCATTCACGGCAGTTGCGCGCAAGATTTATGATTCGAACGTTTCTGGGCAACCATCCACGCTACGACAAGACGAACTTTATTGCCGAATCGGCGGATGTGATCGGCGATGTCGTGCTAGGGCCGAAAAGTAGCATTTGGTTTCAAGCCACAGTGCGTGGCGACGTCAATTGGATTCGCATCGGGGAAGCCTCGAATATACAAGACAACGCGGTGGTGCATGTGACCAATGGCACGGCGCCCACGCGCATTGGCAACTACGTGACCGTAGGGCATAGCGCTGTCATCCACGGTTGCACCATCGATGATCATGTTCTGGTCGGGATGGGGGCGATTGTGATGGACCATGCGCACATTGGATCGTACAGCATTATTGGCGCAAAGGCATTGGTAACGGCGCGTACTGTTGTACCGCCGCGTTCGTTGGTGCTTGGTAGTCCTGCCAAAGTCATCCGTGAGCTGACGGACGATGAGGTGGCTTCGATTGATCGGTACGCGCACAATTATGTGAAGTACAGCGCGATCTATCGTGGGGAACTCAAGCCTGAGACCAATCCTTTTTACACGGATGCTCCGGATGCATAAGCCGTTGCACGAATAGCTTACTATGAAGATTCTTATTGTTGGTAGCGGTGGGCGCGAACATGCGCTGGCATGGGCGTTGTCGCGCAGCAAACATCAGCCTGAATTGCACGTCGCGCCAGGGAATGCTGGTACGGCGCGCCTCGCAACGAATCACAACATGGCCGCTACGGATGTCGATCGGCTTGTGACGTTTGTTCGTGAGCAAAAGGTGGAGATGGTGGTCGTTGGGCCAGAACAACCTTTGGTGCTCGGTCTTGTTGACCGCTTGGAGGCTGAAACGACGGCGATGGTCATGGGGCCGACCGCCGCGGCAGCACAACTCGAAGGCAGCAAGGCTTTCAGCAAAGAGTTTCTTGTCCGTAACGATATC
>CAYYHN010000581.1:0-3646 GCA_964471245.1 uncultured Rhodothermaceae bacterium
ATGTGGTCAAACACTAACCCGCCCTATGCGTCATCCTGAACGTGATTCAGGATCTCAAACGCAACCTCTCCAGATCCTGAATCACGTTCAGGATGACAGCAAAGGAGCGTATGTGCTAAACTCTAATGCAAAAAGCTCTAATCTCTATCAATAACTATTCATACGTCTGCTGGAGGGCAACGGAAGAAACGGTACGCTTGCATGTAATGTCAAGCCGACATGCGGGCTGCGCTCTGCTGTCAGGGGTAGCTGCGAGCGTAGCTGCGCAGCCGCGGTAGGTGCTGCAAAGGCCAGCATAAAAACGAGGCTACGAGCGAGGCGCGTGTGCGTGAACAACAACATACGTTTCAGGCAAAGCAACGTGTGGTACAAGCCTGTCCATCAACGTGGGTCTAGTCTCCCTATGTGGGGGCGCATGTAACCTAAGTAGCTAAGGGTCATCCTTGCTTTATTATGTCCCGCTCTCTGGGGACATTCTCCCGCTCATTTGGGACATTGCGCGTTTTTGGGCTGTTTGGGCCTCTTTTTCTTTTGGCTTCAAGCTGTGATGTGTTTCGCCCAAACACGGGCTAGACGTGCACGGGGAGCGGTGTCACGTGCGTGACTATACCTCTCCGGGGTGGCCTGCCTTGGGAGAATGGAGGGGATGCGAAGAAGCACGCCTTTCAGCTTTCCATGGGCTGCTGCTGCCTCAGGGATAGTGCTGATGTCGTGGGGCTCCCATAGGCACGATGGGAACGCCTTAGAGCATTTTGCGACCGCGTTTAGTGCAAAGTAGCCTTCCCTATGTCTCAATCACCAACCTACTTGATGTGTCATCCTGAACGTGATTCAGGATCTAGAGAGGTTGCGTGTGAGATCCTGAATCAAGTTCAGGATGACAGGTATGGAACGCATGTACTAAGCCCTATTGCAAAAAGCTCTAGGCCTCCTGCGACGCGGCATACGCCGTAGGAGAGACGCCGTACTGCTGGCGGAAGACTTTGGCAAAGTAGGAGTCGCTCTTAAAACCGGTGGCGTACATAATCTCCTTAATGCTCCTGCTGGACTGGCGTAGCATGTGGGCGGCGCGCTCCAGCCGTATACGCCGGATGAGGGCTGTGGGGCTTTCGTCCGTGAGGGCCCGCACTTTGCGGAGCAACTGGCGTCGGCTCATGTGCACAGCTTCCGCCAGCGTATCCACGCTAAAGTCTGCATTGCCCAATTCTGCCTCAATGGTGCTCTGGAGGGTCTGCAAAAAGACCATCTCTTGGTCGGGCAGTTCCGCGTCTTCTGCCCCGAGGACCAGCACCGCCTGGCTGTATTTCTTGCGTAAGGCCCGACGCTGCTCGATGAGCTTACGCACCCGGAGTCGCAACTCTTCGGCATCGAAGGGCTTGGCTAGGTAGGCATCGGCTCCGGTGCGAAAGCCGGTAAGCTTGCTTTCGGCATCGGCCTTTGCCGTGAGGAGCACCACCGGAATATGGCTGGTGCGCTCGTCCGTTTTGAGCGTGTCGCAGAGGGCGAAGCCATCCATCTCCGGCATCATCAGGTCCGAGAGCACCAGGTCCGGCACCAGCGCTTGCGCGCGTTCCAAGCCTTGTCGTCCGTTTTCGGCTTCCACCAGCGTGAACAACCCTGCCAGATGCGTGCGGATGTAGGCCCGCATGTCTGGGTTGTCTTCAACGATGAGGACCAACATATCCTCTTCTGAGACCTCTACGGGCTGCGCCGAAGGGGACTCTGCCGCAAGATGCACGGCCACCGACGCGATCTGCTCGTGCACCTCTGGGGCTGCTTGCAAGGGGGGAGCTAGGGCACCATCGCCCAAGGCACCATCGCCGGTGTGGGCGAAGGGCTCCTCGGCGTCGGGCAGGTGGATGGTAAACGTTGTGCCCACACCCACCGTGCTCGCTACCGTAATCGTTCCCTGATGCAGCGTAATCAACTCCTCCACCAACGACAGGCCAATCCCTGTGCCTTCATGCTGGCGTGTGGCTGTGCCATCTACCTGATAGAACCGGTCGAACACATGCGGCACCTGCTCGGGGGCAATACCCACACCCGTATCTTGCACCTCGATCACCGCTTCCCCTGTCGTCTTTTGATGCAACCTAACGGTGATGCTGCCCCCCTCAGGCGTGAACTTGAACGCATTGGAGAGCAGGTTGATGATCACCTTTTCGAGTTTGTCCACATCGAAGCCGAACGGCAGCGTCTCCAACGGCGATTCGAAGCGGTACGTGACTGAACGACCATCGGCTAACGATTCGAAGAGGGCCGTCATTTGGCGCACAAAGCGAACCAAGTCGCGCCGTTCAATCTGTAGCGCGAGGGTGCCTGCTTCGAGCTTCGAGAGGTCCAAGAGTTGATTGATCAGTCCCAGCAGGCGTTGGGCATTGCGTGTGGCCCGGTCCAACTCTCGCGTGACGGGTTGCGGCAACACGCCATAGCGCCCCTTCTTCATATCCGTTAAGGGGCCCAACGTTAGGGTGAGCGGTGTACGGAACTCATGGCTGATATTGGCTAAAAAGCGGGACTTGAGGGTGTTGGCGCGGCGTAGCTGTTCCGCTTGCTCTTGGACCTCGGCGGTGCGTTCGGACACCGTCTGCTCCAGCGCACGGTTGCGAACCCGGACGCGATGGGTACGCAAGCGAACGAGCCCTGCCACTAGCACCCCGCCCAGAATGAGCGCAAGCCCCAAAAACCAACGTGTCTCCCAGAAATAGGGAAGGCGCTCGATGGTAAGCGCAACCTCCTCGTCTTGCCAAGCCCCGCCGCGACGGGCGCTCAGGTAAAATGTGTAGGTACCGGGAGGAACGTTGGTATAGGTCGCACGGCGTTCGAGGCCAGCCTCATGCCACATCTCCTCAAACCCTTCTAACCGATGGCGTAGGCGCACATCTTGAGGGCGCGTAAACTCAAGCGCCGTGTAGTCAATCTCAAAGCTGCGTTCCTTGCCATCCAACGTGACCACGGCGCTGGGCAGATACTGCTGCTCACCTACTCGGATGTGCTCCACCCTAAGCGGGATGGTGCTGGAGCGCGTCTGCACGCGCGAGGGGTCTACGATGGCAACACCATTTCGGGTCGCAAACCACAACGCACCGTCTGCCGTTTTGATGCCTGCGTGTTGTTTGCCCCCTGTCGTTTGGCGCGTGAGCAGGCCGTCTTTTTCGGTATAGGCAATACTTGAAATCGTACGTGCCTCGTTGCCCAAGGCTGCTCGGAGTCCTTCTTTTTCGGCCCAGAAGATGCCTCGGCTGGTACTCATCCAGAAGCGCCCTTGGTCGTCTTCCAAGATGCGATTGATTGTGTTGTCGTACAGTCCCTGTACAGCGGTCAGGCACGCTACCTCGGTAGCTGAAAACGGGTCCTCGTCCCTGTAGTCCACATGGCACAAGCCTCGGTCGCTCGTCCCTATCCAGAGCGAACCGTCCGTATCCTCGTGCACGTCAACGACGTTGTTCGACGAGAGGCCCTGATCCATCGTAAGCGGTTCAAACCCACCGTCGGCAAAGCGCATCAAGCCGCCTCCGTTGGTGCCCACAATCAGACGTCCTCCCGGTGTTTCATGGATGAACTGCACCCAATTATTGGTCATCCCCGTTTCGGTGCTGAAATGCGTCCAGAGCGTATCGGTACCTGCCGGTTCGGCTAGGATCAG
>CAYYHN010000582.1:0-3645 GCA_964471245.1 uncultured Rhodothermaceae bacterium
CTACTCGCCAACCTCAAGCTGCCCGAATACCGCACCCGCTACCGCACCCGCCGCGAACTGCGTGGACGCGATCCGCAAGCCGTGCTTTCGGCCTTAGCAACGTGGGTCGCCAACTTGGATCGAGACGCACCAGCCTACGAACATCACCTTACCGAGGCGCTCTGGGTCACGTGGGGCCTCAACCAGATCGATGCGACGTTGATCGAACGCCTGTTGGATGCGCGCGATTTTCGCGCACGCGCAGCAGCCGTTCGGGTGCTGCGCTACGCAGGCGATCAAGTGAGCAACCGCAACGCCCTGCTCGGGAAGGCCGCGCAAGATCCACAAGGACGCGTCCGGCTCGAAGCCCTCGTGGCGGCTTCGTGGCTCGACCAAGACGAGGGCTTGGCACTCCTCGACGTAGTCGCCCAGCAGCCGCTTGATGACTGGATGGTACACGCCTTCAACACCGCCAAAGCACACCTGAACGAACAAAGTGTCCGCCAAGCACCAAGTGAGGCCGCCCCCGATCATCTCGAAGGCGATGCGCTCGCTCAGTACCTTGAAGGCCGCGCCATCTACCATCGTGACAGCCACTGCGGCACGTGCCACCAAGCCGATGGCCAAGGGCTTCCCAATGCTGGTTTCCCACCGCTAGCCGGAGCACGATGGGTCACAGGCAACGAAGAGCGCCTCATCAAGCTGACGTTGCATGGCCTTTGGGGACCTATTGAAGTGCGAGACCGTGCCTACCCCGGCACCACACCCATGACGGCGTTTGGCGGCCTCCTTAGCGATGAAGAAGTGGCGGCCGTGCTCACGTATATCCGCAACAGCTTCGGCAACCAAGCCTCGCCCATCGCCCCGGCGACAGTCCAAGCCGTGCGCGCGGCCACCGCCGATCAATCCGGGTTTTATGCACCAGCAGAATTGCTCCAGCAGCATCCGATGGAAGAGTAGCAAACGCACCGTGCTACTCCACCTCACTACGGATGACCTCTTCCCGTTCTGCAAAGAGGAACGACAGCCGATCCACCTCGACATACCACTCCACCAAAGATTCTGGGGCTTGGTAGCGCTCGATTTGCAGCGGCATCGCTTGCTTGATGTGGTCGAAGTTGGCTAGCATGATGGACTCAAACCGCTCCACAGAGAGGGCACCACGCTCAAGAAGCGCGGCATAGCGCGCCCAAAATTGCTCCCGAAAGCGCTCCTCTTCGTAGAGCACAAAGAACAAATCGGACACAAAACCGCCACCCGCTTGGTCAAGAAAGGCCATCGGAGCCTTGCCAATGAGCGAGAGATTTGCCACGTCCAAATCGAACAACACAAACCTGAATTTGCTATCCTCGATGGCATAAAAACGCGCATTGTTTGCAGGCCAATCTTCATTCACGACATAGGATTCAAAGATCATATAGTCGATGTAATTGTCGATGTCGATTTTGCTGTACAAGTACTCGATGTCGCGCTCGCGAATGGCCTCGACCAACGCATCCACCCAGTCAGGCTCGCCGTCTTTCAGCACAACGACGCCGCCTTCCATCTTCGCCATCGTGACATCGCTTCGCTTGCCGTTGTACAGCCCGGCGACACCTCGGGCGTTTACTTCGGTGCGTATGTTGAGCAAGCCGTAAAACACGTCATTCACAAAGACAAGCGACGGCTCGCCGTAGGCCAATTCCACGTCCAACCCGGCTTCGATGGCTAACCGCGTATAGCTCAAATCCTTGAGCATGGTGTTGTAGAAGTCGTTCCCGGAGTTCCGCAGTCGGATGGACTTAATCTCATCAATCGCATGAAACGGCAAGAGTTGAGGCGGATTGATGAGGGAGCGGTCGCGGTTGTCGTACTTGTCCTCGAATTGTACCCCCAGCGACTTCAGCGGAAAGCGCAGCGAGTAGCTCCCGCGCAACTCCAGGCTGATCTCCTCTTCCACCACAAGCTCCTGATTGCGGTAAAGCTCGAACGTCCCGTCGATCTCGATATCGTCTTCGAAATTCGTGTACAGGTCGTCGAACGCATCTTGGTCTACAACGATGTTCACAATCGGCAAGGCCGTATCCATCTCCGTGAGCGGATACGCCAACTCGGTGAAGCGACCGGGATCGACTTCTTCGGCAAATTCCGAGCAGCCCCAGCAAGCAAACCCGAACAGTACAACGAAAACAACTCTCATCATGCCGTGATGCTACAAGTGTCGTGTCACGCCAACCAGCAAGGCCGTCTTGGGATCGCTTACGATAAATGGATCGGAGCTTCCTCGGACGCCTGTACTAAAAGCGCCTACGAGGTACCATTTGTTTCCGAGGGCATACCGACTGCCCATCGTGTAGTTGGCCCGCCAGAAGTAGCGCTCCCGCAAGTTGATGCCTGCAACGTCCTCGTTGTTTTGAAAAGACAGACCAGCAACCACCTCCCACGTGCGCCCCACTTGGTAGCCAACCCGAACGGGAATCATAAACCGAAGCACTTGGGAGTTGAACGTAATCGCATCAATTTCGCCGGACGCAAGGATCAGCCGACCTGCGACACCTGTCTCGACGTGGAAAGCCTTGATGCGTGCAAGCTTGTAGACCCCTTCCAAATCGAATACGGCTGCTTGCGAACGTTCTAGCGGAATGTCATTAAGTTCTACTGTAGGGTTAAACGCATACCCCGTTTTCAGCGAGAAGAACGCTTTAGACTGCGCCTGAACAGGGCTCCCTAAGACGATGCATAGGACTGCGGCAAGGAGTATTCTTTTCATGATCAACAGCACATGTGCTTACGATCATGCGAGACCCGACAACATGTACGAGCAGCATGACAGGTAGACTACCGGACGCTACTCTACCGCTAACTCTGCCCGGAGTTGCGCCGAAATCGCTTCGGCCTGCTCGAGCAACTCGCTATACTGCGCGACAGCAGCCCAATTCACAATGGGAATCGCGACGGATGTCGTTCGCATTGTCGGCTCGGTCTGTATGGCTTGGATGAGGGAAGCACGCGGAGGAATCAAAGAATCCGGCACCGTTCCCACCCGTCCCCCAACGACATAACTGGAGATGGCACGAATCAGCCGGTTGGAGAGCAGGTTGCTCACCTCCCCCATATACGGCTTTACGTCCGTCCGCCAATCGCCCATGAACGCGCGTTGCTGATCGGCATTGCGGTAGAAGGCCGAGATCGTCCAGCGCAGGTCTCGGTTGCGGAGCAGTTGCAACCGCCCAGTCGAGACGAGGTCGGCCCACGTGTCTCGGGGCACCGGGATGTCCACGATCAACCCCGGTGCATAGAGCGCGAGTGCAATGTCTTTAGCACGGACGGTTTCCGCCACCGTGCCCTCAAGCACTTCTTGGATGATCTCTGCCTGCTCAAGCCGTTCCTCGGCCCACGCGACGGAGTACGCCAGCGTCCCCTCTATTTGCTCGAAATCGGTGACCAGTTGGCTCAAATACTCTTGCTCGCGGTTTCGGTCGGCACGCTCTTCGGCCCATGCAGTTACCTGGAAGCCAATGACCACGCCAAACACAACAATGGCAATTTCCAAGGCGACGGCAAACCAGTTCTGCTGCCGGACCGCCTGAGTCAATCGCCCGAGGATGGTTGCTGGACGCTTAGGGGATGCTTCGAATGACTCCGGCGAGTCCATATGTGATTTGGATTCCATCATTCACTACGGTT
>CAYYHN010000583.1:0-3640 GCA_964471245.1 uncultured Rhodothermaceae bacterium
TGTCCCGGTGGTCGCCGCAGATGTAGAGGCCATCGCCGAAGCGGACGGGGCGCTGGGGCGGGTCGAGCGCCTTCGGTGGCTGCGTCGGCAGGGCGTGTTCGATGTGGTAGGTGCGCAGGTGTCGCCAGCCGTCGACGGCATCGCCAAACCAGCGGCGGAGTTCCAGTTGGACATCGACGAGGAGCCCCGTGTCATCGTCCGGTAGGCCGAGCACGGTCACGGAGATAAGCGCTTGCCCATCCGGCGCGTAGTGCGGCGAGACGTTGCTCATGACCGTCACGTTGTTGATGCACGAATCCGGGTCGCCTGCCAACAGCAAGATGGGCTCGTCGATCGGGGCAACAGGCGCGGCAAAGTAGAGATTCGTTACGCTGCGTGTAGCCGTGTGGATGTCTTGCCCGGTGAGTTGGTGTGCCGAAGGGCCTTCGGTAGCGACGACGACGGCTTGCCCGGTGTGGACGGTGCCGTCTGCAAGCGTGATGCTCATTCCGGTGACGCTGGCAACCGGAGCATTCAGATGGATGCAGTCTGCCGGTAGAGGTGTGGCGAGGTTGTCAGCAAGGGCTTGCATGCCACGGGCGGGCACGGCGACGGGCGCTTCTACGAACATCTTCATCACATAGTGAAAGACGCGGCTCGATGTGGTTTGCAGCGATGGGTCGAGCGTAATGCCGCCAAAGAACGGGCGAAAGAACCGTTCGATGAAGGTGTCCGAGAAGCCCCAACCTGTCTTGAGCGACTCAACGATAGTCGACTCTGATTCGGCAAAAAGCTGGTCGATGCTCTGCTGCTTTACATGCTGACGGAGCGGCCACAGCTTCACCTTGTCGCTCAGCGAGCCCAGCGAAGATGTCAGCGTTTGTACGGCTTGTTTGGCCCCATCCAACGGGTCATAGAACGCATGAAACTGGCCTCCGTAGCGTACCAACGCACCCTGCGTAAATGTGCGTAGGTCGAGGGCGTCATAGTCAAGGAGTTGCTGTGCCATCGGGTAGGCCATTTGTAGCACTTGGAAACCCCGATCCAACAAAAAGCCGTCGACGGCATCGGTGCGGACCCGGCCGCCAATGGCGTCGTTGGCCTCGAAGAGTTGGAACGAGATGCCCTCTGCATGCAGGCGACGCGCGCAACTCAGCCCTGCTAAACCTGCGCCGACGATGAGCACATCAGATGAATCGGGTAGATGCGCTTGGGGAGCGGCTGTAGATGAATCAGACATAGAAATCCGTTACATGTATCGATCAATTCTGCTAAGCTGAGCGCTTGGCGAGAAAATATGGAACAACTCTATTGGTGGAATCATACCATGCAACCTTAGTGATCGAATTAGGTTCTGTTTTTTAGGAACCGTCCAGAAATAATCCGGTTGTAGCGCTGCCATGAACGGAAATCAGACTCTCATATCGACCAGTCAAGCAGCTTCCTTGCTGCAGGTGCACGAATCCTCAATCAAGCGGTGGTGTAACGCCGACGCTTTGCATTGCGAATATACGGCTGGGCGGCATCGCCGCATCCCGCTGTGGGCATTGCTTGAGTTCGCGCGCGAGCAAGAGATGGCATGCTCACTGCTCGACTTCGCTCCGAACGAGGAGAAGGTATGGCGTGCCTTCGAGAAGGCGCGTTCTAATAAGGGCTTTGATGATATCGTCCTGATTGCTTACGACTGGGTGCGCGAAGGTGACGAGGTGGCCCTGTCAAAACTGATTCATTTCCTTCAGGGGTGGAACTTTCCCGTCAGCCGCATATTCGACCGCCTCATTGGCGCCATCATGTACAACGTGGGCGATGCGTGGGTCTCGGGCCGTATTGGCACGGGCGATGAGCACCGGATGACCGAACTGGTGCGCGATACCATCAACGCCATTCGTCTCGACTTGATGCGCAAGCGCGAGAAGCCGCCTGAAGGACGCATTGCTGTCGTTGGGTGTGCTGCTGGCGAACTACATGAGCTTGGGGCGCTCATGGTGCGTGTGATCCTTGAAGAAGCAGGCTGGCGCGTCGTGTATCTAGGGGCTAACGTCCCCGCTGAGGATTTGGCGGCGCAGCAAGCTAAGTTCGACGCCAAGTTGTTGGCGGTTTCGATCATGCCACCACGTGGCGAAGCCGATGCGCGCAACCTCGTGCGTTTGCTTGCCCGATTCTACAACCCGGAACAACCGTACCACCTCGCCATCGGGGGCAGCGGCCTCGACGACACCCGGTCGTTGATGCCATCCACTGAGCCCTTCGAGGACGTGAAGATGTTCCGCGAAATTGAAGTGTTCTCCGACTGGGTTGCCACGCGCAGCGTCGCCGAGGCGGCTCCGGTCTATACCAACGGACGAAACTGACATGCAGTCACCTGTATCGCTATCGCGTAAGATGTTCTGGGCAGATTATGGCCTTATGGCCGCCCTGCTAGGCTTTACGCTGGTAGCGATCAGCGGATACTATTTGTTTACGCTGCCACCACACGGGCCGGAAAACCTTACGTTTCTTGCACAGGATTTCCCGGCCCTGCTTTCGTTCTATACCATCTCCTTTGCGTTCTTCGCTCAAGTACACGTTTGGCTGACCGGCATCGTGCTCGTGTATTTCCTGTGGCGCAAGGCCGGATGGGTTTGGGTTGGCTCGTTTGCAGCCGTCTACTTGGTCAGCTTCTTCAGCGAGTTTACTGGCACCGAGTGGGGTGTTCCTTTTGGCCCCTACAGTTACACCGAGTTGCTGGGGCCTAAGTGGTTCGATCACGTGCCATGGGTGATTCCGCTTAGTTGGTACACGATGGCGCTGCCAGCATGGATTCTTGCTGGGAAAGCGTTCCCGAAGGCCGAGCGCCCCATAGCCCGTATCCTCTTCGCTTCGTACTTGCTCACCTGTTGGGACCTCGCGCTCGATCCAGCCATGAGTTACCTCGTCTCGTACTGGGTGTGGGAGATTGGTGGGCCGTACTACGGCATGCCGTGGATCAATCTCTTTGGCTGGTACGTGACGGGTATTGCACTTATGGCCTTGTTTGCGTGGATGAAGGTCGACCGCTGGGCTGCGCGCCTCTCGGATCGGTGGATGCGTAACTACTACCTCGTCACGCTGCTGATGCCGCTGCTAATGACCTTGGTTGCCGGCCTGTGGTGGGCCGTGGCAGCGACCATCTTAGCTGTAGCTGCTGGGTTTGGGTTGATCTACCTCCGCCAAGACGATACCGCTTCGCCGGACGCTGCGGTTAGTGCCGACGAAGCATGGCCCACCAAGGCTCCTGTGCAGCCAGAGCCAGAGCCCGTTTTGCATGCTGAAGCCGAGGCCAAAGCCGCCGCTTCTTTGGCAAACTGCTTGCCCACAGATCTGAACGCCTTCTTTGCCCGCAACTCGCTCACGTTCTCGTTTGCTGCGTCGTGGTTCCGCGCCGAGCAAAAGCGGCGGATCTGCTTGGTCTACGCCTACTGCCGCGTGACGGATGATCTCGTGGATGAAGCCGATCACCTGACGCCCGCCGAGCGCCGAGCACGGCTCGCCGCATGGGAAGCATTGACGGAGCGCGCATTCGCTGGTGAGGCCTCCGGCATCGCTTGGCTCGACGAACTCATGCAAGCCTCGGCCAAGGCCGACGTCCCCTTCGAGCACATTGCCGACCTGATCGAAGGTGTGCGGACGGACATCGGCGAGG
>CAYYHN010000584.1:0-3636 GCA_964471245.1 uncultured Rhodothermaceae bacterium
ATAAACGTCTCGCACCTGCCCGCTGGACCTCACGTACTCGTCGTTCAAGACCTCATCTATGGCAACGTTGTCCCTGAACGGATCGTAATCTTGAATAACTGACTTCGCTAATCAATTAGGCCCGAAGGGTGGTTCGCTCGGTATCGCACCGATCAGATAAACGAAGGAAAGGGACGGCTTAATCGCAAGCCCTGTGAGGCCACAGAAGCCCCTGTGAGGGTATCAATTTTTTTCACCCTAGTTACCCATGAAAAAGTAGATCCGAGCGCACAGGCCATCCTGCGGCCTCAGGAGATAATGGGCCGGGCGACCAAGCAGCTTTCTCGTTGAACGTGAGGATAGCAGCACCCGGATTGCGCAGCGGCCACCAGCGCAACAGATTCATGCTATTCACACTTCCCAAACGTTTCCGACGGGGCCAAACTGACAACCACCACGTATGCCCAAAAGCAACCCTAACGAAAGGTAACTATTTTTAAGATGCAAGTGATTGTAAATAAGAATGTTACGTGCCAAAGTTGGATATGTGTGAAACGCGCTTGACGTATACCTAAAACGGTAAGGGGAAGCAGTGACAGTTCTGGTGTGATTTTGCTAGTGCAGCTCCAACAGAAAGGCCGATAGGTTACATACGAAAGGTGGTGGTTTTCTCACGCGCTGAGCAGCCTCACCACAAAACGCGTCTAGCGGTATCGTAAAGCCTGTTTTGCTATGAGCGGAAGTGGGCTGTTGCTCAAGGGCCAAAGGTCATGCTCGACCAAGTGGAACTTTAGTCTTCAAGGTTTCACTTCAGGTAATACGCCAGCCATTGGAGTACGGCATCATGTAGATGCTCATGGCTCAGCGAAAGGGGCGGATATGTACACATCAGGCACACTGCGTTGCAAACGAGCCGATGGAAAGCAATGCAAACGAAACCGTAGGGCCAGACAGGCAAAGGTCTAGCGGCAAGGTTAAAGATGCGATGTATAGGATTGGCGTCGAGTTTGCGGATCGGGCAAGCGACACTCAATGACGCTTTAAGCGAGAGGCAGTAACCATAGACAAAGGTGCCAAGTTGTACGGGATTGTCGATGGGAAGGAGCTAAACCAAACGAGGTGTATTGTACGAGGGCAGAGGGGGAAAGGGTACTTATGGGGCGGGGGCCGGGGGGATACCCCCTACCTTGGTCGGCCCATAGTCAACTGCATAGCCCTGCCGAGTGTTGTGGCAGGAGACCAAAGCCAAACCAAGCGAACCCGCGGAAATGGACAGTGCAAGACCTCACGGACAATCCTCTCCGGAAGGTGAGCCGTTTTCCAGTTAAACGCGCTAGTTTATCGATAAATGGCCGGTGGCGCTAGAATGGTCGTGCGCGTTCGAAGTGGGTGTCCTTTTCGAGGGAACGATGGACACTTCAGCCTCAACGTGCGATAGGTTGAGTCGTTAGGGTCGCGCCTGAAGTAGTAGCCCTGCTCACTCTTGGGATGGTTCCCCTATCCGGCGTTTAGCCAAGGGCCTCCTTGCCTGTGTTGCCATCGAGACAGGCAGCACGGAGCCTGACCTGTTGATCCGTAGTCAACCGCCTACTTCCGTTTATGTTGTACAATGCCGCATAGCCTTGTCCATGCTTAGCCCGTTCGCTTCGCTCCTTGGGCTTAGAGTAGAGTTGGGTACTATGGCGTTCGGTCCATTCGTGTGATGTTGGCAACAAACACCCTGTTGCCATTCTCGACGGCACAGGAGATTGGGGTTATTAACCAACTTAAGATGATGCCGTAGACGGTTCTGCTTATTGCCGGGAGTACCGTTAGGTACAATGGGAAAGCACTATGCTTGTGAGGCCGGTTGGGCAGAATATGTTACGAATGTTTCTTAACTATGTATCAAGGGGCCTATGTTGCCACGACGAAGCTTGGTTTTGATCTTGTCAGGCGTGCGGCCATCAGTGAGTGGATTGAATCCGGTAATAGGTAACCCATCATCCACTCCTATGTAATCATGCCGCTCATCGTCATAGATAGCACGGACGATATCATCACGATAAACTGCAGTTCTTTCGTCCTTCAGTGGCTTTGGAATGGACTTAATGCCATAAGCTGCAAAGAGCCTTCGTCCATGTAGTGCGCTGTAGATGTCATGACCGGGTAAGCCGTAGACTTTGCTTGGCTTTGTACCATAGCTGAGAGCCTTCTCCACAGAGCCGTCTTCAATGGGCTCGATGATCTGGGCAGCAGGATTGACTTTGCGGGGGAATAACTTGATCCAGCACTGGCGAAGTAGCTCGGCGGCGTCTGCGCCTTCGACAATGAAGTGGCTGTGGACGTTGAATGCTTTGCCATTGGCAGCAGTTTTAAAGGTTACCTCAAAGCTGCGTATGCCTACCATGGGTAGACGGGCACGTCTCATCTTGGTGCGGCAACGCCTCAGCACATCAACATATCTGTCGAATTCGTGTCCGATAGCTTCTGCGCGCACGTTCGGAGAGGTGAGCGTAACAAACTGTGCATCAGTTAGCTTGACCAGCGCGGGGCCGTAGCGCTTTACAAGAATGTAGGAGTCTAGATGCCTACAGACCAAGCAAGCACGTGTGCGACACCTGCGCGAGGGTACCCACACGCCGTTTCGTTCGACGTAGACAGATTGGCATCCCAATGCCTTGACGTAGCGAACTTCTGCGGCCTTATCGCCACGCTCGTGAGCGGCAGCAAGGAGAGAGCGAAGGCGTTTTGAACTGTTAAATTTGCGGCTTACTTGACTGTGTGAGATTTGCTGTTGAAGAACCATACAACTCGGTGCCAAGACAGCATCCAGAAGCTATTGAGCTTCTGGGCTGCCTCATTAGTGAAAATTGCCGTTTGTAGGTCTTCATAGTGGTGTCAAGTGGTTTGTGGATTATAGGCCGGGTGTGTAGTGATCCCGGCAACTAGGGCGATGGCTCCGATAAGCCGACCTCCAAGCTAGCCAAAGGGGGTGACACCCCTTTGGCATACATGTTGATTAATAGTGGAAATGCTCCTGAATACCTTTGTTCGGGCTGCTTACGCTGTATCTCTACAGATGGAGAGGCAGTGGAAAGTGCATCCTATACCGCACCAAAGTATGTCCACTGCCATCTTAGTCCACGTCCGATCTCAAGTTGTATGGTGTGCCCAACTCTACGATAGGTTCAGGAAGAAAGCAGAAAAGTGTGTTGCTGTCTGATGGTGTTTGGCCATCTTCGTTATTGGAGTTGCACTGGATTCCCATGACCGTATGCAGCCACTCCTCTCTTGCTTTCACTGCTTCCGCAATTGAATGAAATGCAGCATCGATTTGGGATTCATCGTCAAGATGGTAGCAATTCTTCTTGTTGGTATCTGTCATCTCGCTTCGTTGAGTAGATATTTGTGCGACATGTATGGCATACAAATATCTTTATGCGACACGCATTGCCGTTTCATGTCGCACAAAGCTAGCTGGTGATGTCGAGTAGTGCAGGAAATGCAAACATGGCCGGACGCGAACCACTTGGCCGTTCAGTTTGGGTAATGAGTTTGGCTTCGGTCAGTAGTGTAAGGAGCCGCTGGGCCGTACGTGCGGTAGTGGAGATAGCAGCGGCAAAGTCCGAGCTGCTGAATATGGGCCGAACGAAGAGGAAATCAAGGATGAAGACG
>CAYYHN010000585.1:0-3627 GCA_964471245.1 uncultured Rhodothermaceae bacterium
CATCGTGCCCCAATCTCGGCTGAAGTAAAACCACGCGCCATCGGGCGAAATGAACGGCGTGTATTCATAGGCGGCCGAATTTAGCCGCGCCAACGGTTCCGGCTCAGTCCATCCATCCGTCGTTGCATAGGTGATGTAGAGATCGCCTTCCCCTTGTCCGCCCGCCCGCGTCGAGGAGAAGATGAGGAAGCGTTCTTCCGGATCGATGTAGGGATCGGCATCTGAAGCGGGCGTGTTGAGTTCGGTGAGTGGTTCCGGCGCTAGCCATTCGCCCTCGGTAAAACGCGCACGGTAGAGGTCGTTGCGTCCCGCCCCATCCGCACGAACGGAAGCGAAATACAGCGTTCCATTGGCGGCGACAGCGGGATAGTTCTCGTAGCCCGGCGAGGACACGGCTGCTACGTGTATCGGGGTGCCCCATCCTTCCGCTTCCCGTTCCACGTACCAAATCTCAAAATCGAGATCCTCGTCTTGGACCGGGCGCTGAGAGGCGAAGAAAAGCCGCTTGCCATCTGGCGCAACAAAGGGCTCCTTGTCATAGTGTGTACCCGAAAAAGGGGCCAACTGAGGGAAGCTCCAGCCCTCAAAATCCCATGTACTGTACACGATGTGCTCATTCCCATCTCGGCTTAATCGACGTGTGAAGTAGAGTGTGTCGCCTCCGGGCGAAAGCACAGGACCGTACTCGTCGTAGTTGCCAGTGTTCACGGTCTCCAAACCAAAAACCTCAGCGGCAATGGTATCGGTGGGTACATTGGATTGCGAAGGTGCAGAAGAGGAATCAGGCGTCGTGCACCCCATGCATAGCATCAGCAGAATGGCGAGGAAAGACGTAGAATGTGAGGTCATTGTTTTGGTAGCCAAAACCTTTGGGATTGATCGTGCACATTACTCCAACTTGCGACCAAGACAAGTGGCTTGGTGAGGTACAACATACGCAATTCAGCCGATGTCTTTCCTTGCCGCATCTACATGCGCCCTCGTACATCCAACCAAGCAAATCTGGTTTCGGGCACGAAGCCATCAGGCTCCGACCTCTTTCGCCACAACATGGTTTTGTACGTTGCATTGGCGTTCGTATATGGCTAACCTTGGGTACGGAGTTACATATCCGGTCGATTCGCTACCACACCACAGTCCAACCGCCCATGCGCTTGTTGTTTATTTCCCTTCTGTGCCTTGTTCTGACCGCTCCTGTTGCGGCCGATGCCAGCCGCGACGATTATCCGTTCCAGCCAGGCATTGATGTCATGCACTATGCCTTTGGGCTAACGCTCACGGATGACTCCAATATCATCGAAGGGCATGCGACGGTAACCGTGCAGTTCAAAGCCACGGATGTCACTTCGTTCGCCCTCGACTTAGTAGATGCTATGTCGGTTTCCGACGTGCGACTCGGCGATGTGCTGGTCCCGTTCGAGCACCGCGACAACCGCTTGTACATGACGTTGCCCGTCACGCCGGAGTTGGGCGCACATCATACCTTTTCGATACGCTATGCAGGGGAGCCGCAAGACGGCCTCATCATCAGCGAGAATCGCTACGGCGACCGCACGTTCTTCGGCGACAACTGGCCCAACCGCGCCCGCCACTGGCTCCCAACCATCGATCATCCGTCGGATAAAGCGACGGTGGAATGGATGATCACGGCTCCGGCGCACTACCAAGTCGTAGGCACAGGCGACTTGGTTGAAGAAACCAACCTTGACGATACCACGCGCCTGACGCACTGGCGCACCAAAGTACCGATCCCTACCAAAGTGATGGTGATGGGCGCGGCGCGGTTTGCGGTGCAGTACGTAGATGATGTAGCAGGCATTCCCGTCAGCAGTTGGGTGTATCCACAAGACCGCGATCCCGGCTTTTTCGATTACGCCCGTGCCGAACGCGTGCTGCAGTTTTTCGTCAATCGCGTCGGCCCCTACCCTTACGAAAAGCTCGCCAACGTGCAGTCGAAAACGCGCTATGGCGGCATGGAAAACGCCAGCAATATTTTTTACAACGAAGGCTCGGTGACGGGCACACGGCGGAGCGAGGGCCTAATCGCACACGAAGTTGCGCACCAGTGGTTTGGCAACTCCGTCTCGGAGGCGGACTGGAACCACATCTGGCTGAGCGAAGGCTTTGCGACGTATTTTACGCAGTTGTACCTCGAAAATGCCTACGGCCGCGACCGCCTTGTTGAGGGCATGGCGCGGGCACGGGCATCTGTCGTCCGCTTCCACGGGCGCGCCCCAAATCTCGCTGTGGTTGACGAGTCGATCACGAATCCCAACCAATTGCTCTCCGCAAACTCGTACCAGAAAGGCGGGTGGATCCTGCACATGCTCCGCCGCGAAGTGGGCGATGAAGCCTTCTGGGACGGCATCCAACGCTACTACACCCGCTACCGCGATGGCAACGCCCTCACCGAGCAATTCCGCGATGAGGTAGAAACCGCAAGCGGCCAAGACCTCGACGCGTTCTTCGCGCAGTGGGCCTATACACCCGGCCACCCGGTCTTTGACGGCACGTGGACGTATAGCGTCGATACCCAGACGCTGACACTCAGCCTTGAACAAACCCAAGACGGTCCAGCGTTCTCGACACCCCTCGACCTCGGCCTTGTTGCTGCCGACGGTACCGTACAGGTTGAAACCGTCGACCTCACCCAGCGCGCTCAAACGATCACGTTGAATATACCTGCGGCCCCCACCGAGATCGTCCTAGACCCCAACACATGGCTCCTCTTCGAAGGCAGCGTGCGCAAGCAATAGGACTAAACCACACCAAAGAGTTGGAGCGCATTAGCTGTCGTTACGTTGGCGATCTCTTCTACTGAAACGCCCTTGACCTCGGCAAGCTTTTCAGCGATGTATGGGATGTACGCAGACTCATTGCGCTTGCCGCGATACGGCACGGGTGCGAGGAACGGTGCGTCGGTTTCCAGCACAATCTGACGTAGCGGCACGTCGGCAATTGCTTCAGGAACACCACCATTCTTGAACGTGAGCGTGCCGCCTAGCCCAACCAGAAACCCCAACTCCGCAGCTTCGACGGCGAGTTTGGCCGGGCCGCCAAAGCAGTGAAAGATGCCTCGCATACGCTCAGGCTGCTCGGTCTCTGCATGCTCCTCGCGCAGGATGCGTACCACATCATCCGACGCGTCGCGGTTGTGGATGATGAGCGGCAAGTCCTTATCGATGGCGAGCCGAATGTGCCGCCGGAAGAAGTCGTGCTGCTTCTCGTTGAAGCTCCGATCCCAATAGTAGTCGAGTCCACTCTCCCCAACCGCAACCACCTTTGGGTGATCGCACAACGCAACGACAGCCTCAAAATCCGCATCTGTCGCCTCCTTGATCTCAGACGGATGGAGTGCTGACATCGCATACACATCTTCATGACGCTCGCATAGCGCTAACGCCTTGTGAATCGCAGGCACGTCAATCGAAGAAAGGAAGATGTACTGTACCCCCGCAGCTTTCGCCCGCTCAATAGCCGCGTCTTCGTCATCACGAAAGCGTTTGTGGTAGAGGTGAGCGTGTGTATCAACTAAAACCATTGGGGCGTGGGAGAATGGGAGAATGGGAGAATGGGAGAATGGGAGAATGGGAGAATGGGAGAATGGGAGAATGGGAGAATGGGAGA
>CAYYHN010000586.1:0-3626 GCA_964471245.1 uncultured Rhodothermaceae bacterium
GAGGAAGTAGTACCCACCTCCGATCAGCACAACCATTTCGGCCGTCTTGGCAATGACGTACCACCCAACGCGCTCATCCGTGCGCAAAAGCGTATACGGGACTTGCCCAACCACGCGCAGGGCAGCCGCTCCAATCATCAACTGAAAGGCCTGCGTCGGCGCAGTTTCCCCTACAAATATCGCTGATAGTGGCGCTTGCGCTGCGAGCAATCCGATACAGACGACCAGCGTTGGGACAAGCATAGCCACCAACGCAGTGCGTGGTAGCGCTTCGTAGTGCGCTTCGTAACTTGGATCTGTGAGGTACTTGAGCAGCCCTTGTGCCAGCCCCAATCCAATGAGGAGTTCGATAAACTGGCCCGTTGTGACCAGCAATTCAAAGTGTCCGAACGCCTCTTGACTCAGGAGGGTAACATCAAGATAGAGCGGGGCAAGGAGCAAGCCGCTGAATTTCACGACGGCATTGCCCACAGCGTAGAGTGCCGTGTGGTGCACGAGTTTGCCAAACCCTTTCGCCATACGAGCGACTCCGCCCTATCTGCATGAACTGCAAGTGCTTTTCACGACAACGCAGCCGACTACAGCTGGCGAATCTTGATGTTGCGGTACCATACTCGGTCGCCGTGATCTTGCAGGGCAATGTGGCCGGATGTGCTCTTACCGAACCCTTCCATCTCAGCAAACTTACTTGCGCCAACTAAGTCATCCCACCCCGCTGAGCCAATTTGCACATCCACGATGAGCGCACCATTGAGCCACTGCTGCAGGTGACCATCTTGTTGGCGAATACGCACATGGTTCCACGCGCCAGCAGGCTGCTCTGCTCGGAATGGCGCGGCAATCAGGTCGTAGAGGTCCCCTGCCCGATGCGTGTCAATCTGCCCATCTGAATGGCATGTGTTGTCAAGCACCTGCATCTCAGGCCCGGTTTGCCAAACATAGTCGTAGCCTTCCGCCTCGACGACGTTATAGATGATCCCGCTGTTACCACACGCCGCAATCTTCCATTCGAGCCGGAAATCGTAATTCGTGTACGCCGCATCCGTGATGATGTCACCACCGTTGGCAAACTGCCAGCCGTCTTTTTCGCCGTTCAGCGTCAAGGTGCCATCCTCCACCGACCATGCGGCACCAATGGACTCGCTTCCATAGTTGCGCCAACCTGCGGTGGACTCGCCATCAAAGAGCAATTCCCACCCTTCGGCCTGTTCAGCAGCCGTAAGTTGATTGGGACCGCTTAATTCGGGCTGGAGATCACTCTGGAACCCACGTTCGCTTGGGATTCGATTCAGCGTGTACCATGCTTCACGATTCCATAGCCCGTTACCTTCAGCACTGATCCACGGCTGGATAAGTTGCACATAGAGGACATGCTCTTCTTTCATGCCATCCAGTTCGAGAAAGACGCGCCTACGATCTTCCGCTACATGCACTTGCTGTACGCGGAGGGTCTCCAGATCCAATTTGGGACCTCCGTATTCAATGGTTGGCTCGTAGCGGAATTGCTCTATGTTGTACGCCGTTGGATCGAAACCATCGTCGGCTGCCAAGGGCTCGGTGAAGGTTATTTCGATGCCATTTTGCTTTGCCCGGACAGCCAGCATTTCGAAGGCCGATGTGCCGTTGTAACGCAGCCGCTGAAGCCCATACCAGAATTTACCGTAATGCGCCCAGTTGCCTGGATTGCCGATGCCACCTACATAAATATGTCCATCCGGCCCGACGACCGTGCGGTTCACCCCTGCTTCGAGGCCTTGCGTAAAGCGGAATACAGCACCTTGGTACTGCCCATCCACTTCCTCGACGAAGACGCGCTTCAACCCACCATGCGTCACTTCACCGTGGATCATCTGCCCTTCGTATGGGCCGACATTTAGCGGAGCCGGTTGACTGGGCGAGTTCCCAATCTCGTCTTGGGGAAGCCATACGACAGGCAACATCTCCTCAAGATTGGCGGTCCCTTCGAAGTCGACCGAGCGAGAACCGTAGAACGCGCCCTCTTTCACGTGCACTATTTTGCTGGAGGGCAACCAGTCGCCTTGGTTATCGGCGATGTACAGCTCGCCATTGAATCCTCGCCCAATACCGTTGGGTGTGCGCAGGCCATGTGCAAGAAACGTAACGGCGCCAGTGTCTTTGTTGATGCGAATGAGTCTGCCGCGATCAGGGTTTTGCGGATCGGCGCTCGCGCCGCCGGGGAGGATGGCTGTGGCAAGTGCTGCATAGAAATGGCCGTCTTCGTATTCCAACCCAAACGCAAACTCATGGAAGTTGGCCGTCGCCCCCCAATCGGCCGATACTGCGCGGTACTCATCCGTGACGCCATCGCCATCGGTATCGACTAAGTGCGTGAGTTCGTGCTTTTGCAACACGTAGACCTCACCATCAACGACCTTCAGCCCAAGAGGCTCGGCCAAACCGCTGGCTATTTGCTGGACTTGAATGGCGTTGGGATTGTCGGTATTGACGTTGGTGAGCTTGTACACACCGCCCTCGGGCGTCCACGTACTCACGTAGACGCTCCCGTCTGCGGTGACATCGAGGCCACCGACCATCGGTTGGAAGTCGTCGGGACGAATCGTGTCAAGATCGAAGGCCGGATGGACGTCTTGTAATGGAATGGTGTTGCCGGGAATGCCTTGAATGACACGTACGTTGGGTTCGAACGGACGCGTCTCGCGTAAATCGACCTCGTCGTAGCGCAGGTTGCTTGCCGGAATGACGCTGAAACCTTCTTCGCCGTGCCGGATCCACTGTAACGAAATACCTTTGCCCCCACCCGATTGGAAATACTGAAGGCGCATGGGATAGGCACCGGCAGCAAGCTGCAACTCCGCATCACGCGGTGTAGGGCCATGCAAACCATCATGGTTGATCAGTTCAGAACCATCGAAGTACAAAATGGCACCGTCGTCGCTCACAATGCGGAAGACGTAATTACCGGGCTCATCAATTACAATGGATCCCGTTGCCAAGACAAAGAAGTGCTGGGACAACTCGCCAAAGTCGTCTTGGCTCACCGCATGCAGACCGGGTACGACGCCGCTGTACATGGGCGCGCCGGGGAATTCGCGCATGCCCGTAATCGGCTCATTGGAGCGCCAGATGTTGAGGACCAGCCCTTCATTGGCATCATTTGCTGTGTCTTCCATGAGTGGCATGGAATCGCCCACGCCAGAAAGCGCATCATCGCCGCGAGGCGTTTCACCATCCAGCCCCATGATGAAGTCAACCATGTCCTTGATATCAGCCGTCTCGATTTGCGGGTGCGGAACCATCATCGCCTCACCCCAGACGCCACTGCCCCCATCACGGATTTTCCCGATCAACATCTCGACGTTGAAGTTGGTGTAGGGATACCGCTCGGCAATCGCGTTGAATGACGGCCCAACTGTTTGCACTTCGAGGTTGTGGCACACCACACAGTTGTTGGCCTCGATGAGTTCTAATCCATGCGGTAACTCAACCGTATCGCCACTTCCGTAATGTTTGTTCACGGCAGGCTCATCAGCGAACACGGTTGTCAGCGTGGTTGTGCCCGTGCGATTCAGAACCAGCCGACCACGCATGCTGTTGTCTGTGGTAGAAACGTCCTCCAAGCGTCCATCCGTTGAAACACTCTCTGC
>CAYYHN010000587.1:0-3621 GCA_964471245.1 uncultured Rhodothermaceae bacterium
GTACTTGCGTACGGACGTCGAGCGTCAGCTCAACGACCTGCTTCCCGAGAACGGCCCCGCACCCGAGATCTCCTACGGGCAGACCACGGGCGCTTACCTCTGCATCGATCGCGGTTTCAAAGCAACCGCAGGTGCGCCTGTTCAACCGCCGCCTCAACCTCGGGCTCACCGTCGCGCATTTCCGCAACAACCTGCTCGGCAACCGAGTGGCCACGTTGGAGCGCTTGCAAACGGGTGGCACTGTACAAGCCCGCATCACCCGGCAGTTCTTGATTAACGCGGCATACATGCGGATGCTCAACACGAACAACCCCAGCGATAGCAGCGGCGACAACGCCGTCAACATTGACCAGCGGCAGGTGTCGCAGACGTTCACGCTCACGCCCACGGTCTTGCTTCGCGCGGGTGCCACGAACCACACCATCTCGCTGAGCACGACCTACCAGACGCTGTCCGACGAGAGCCGCGCCGTCCGTGAAGGCATCCGCCCGAGCGTCGACTTCGACAACCTGACGGCAGCGTTCAACTACGCGATCATCCTGCCGTCGGGCCTCTCACTCAACACCGCGCTCACCTACTTGCAGAGCAATGCCACGACGGCCACGGTGACGGCGCAGGGCCTCAATGCTGGAGCCAACTATGCCTTCTTCGACCGCAAGCTGAGCGTCGGCCTCTCGGGTGGCATCTCGCAAAACGAAACCGACCTCACCCTTGGCGACCGCCAGCAACGCACAGCCGCACAGCAACGCAACCTCTCGCTGAATAGCGGCTTCCGCTTCAGCCGCAACGACAATGTCCGCCTCTCCGTGCGCGGTCTCTCGAACCGACAGCAGGAAGGCAACGGCTTCTCCTACGATGAAATCCAAGCCACGCTGCGCTACGAACACCGCTTCTGACCGACACCCACGGCACCATGTCTTCTTTCGTGACTTCTCTCGTTACTCCTCTGATGCACGCACGTACGTACCTGCTCGCGACGCTTCTGATCGCCTCACTGTTCGGTCATGCAGCCCCCCAGACCGTCCATGCCCAAGCCAGCGCCCAGTTGCAACTGATTGGGGTTCCGCCGCTCTTCCCTACCGCTTTCCTCGGCGACATTGAGGACGTGCTCACCAACGACGGTACCGAGTTCGGCCAGTTTCTGTTCGTGTATACGAACCCGCAAGACAGTCGCCCGGCCCCGTTCATTTTCACGTTCAACGTCGACGGCCCCAACGGCCCCTTGCTCTCGGACCTCCGCTCGCGCCCCACGTTCGTGCCGCCGGGCTCCTACACCGTACCGCCGTTCGACCAGCCTTCGTTCTCGCTGGGCTTCGACATCGAGGTCGACGACATCATCGACATGGTGGGCGAGCAACTGGCGCAGCGTGCGGTGCAGACGGGTGCGCTCGACGAAGGCACGTACAGCGTGCGTATCAGTGCAGAAGCAGTCGACCCCAACCTATTGGCGACGCCCATCATCGATGCGTTTACTACGTTCGATGTGCAGTATCCTGAACCACCGGTGCTGCTCTCGCCACTCGAAGGTGACGTACTGACGCAACCCTTCCCCGTGTTTGCGTGGACGCCGCCGATCGTTCCCACGGGAACGGATCTGGAATACAGCCTGCTGATCGTCGAGGTGCTGGAGAATCAGACAGCACTGCAAGCTATCGAGAGCAATCGCGCGCATGTGGAAACCACGCTATCGGGCCAGCAGACGACGTTTGCGTACACGAAGGACTTGCTGCCTCTTGAGAATGGCCGCCCGTACGCGCTGCAACTGATCGTGCGCGACCGCGACGAGCGTGTCTCGTTCAAAGACGAAGGCCGTAGCGAGATCGTCACGTTCTTCTATGGCGAAACCACGCTCGACGCGCCCGTCTTGCTGGCTCCAGCCGACGCGTTCGCGCTCGGCGACAGCCCCGCCGTCTTCACGTGGGCACCACCGCTCAATCTGCCGTGGTGGCTTCCGGCGAGCGACCTGCGGTACGAACTGACGGTAACGGAAGTCCAGCCCAACCAGTCGCCTCAAGCCGCGATGCGCGACAACCTGCCGACGGCCCAGATCGAGGTGCCCGGTGAGATGAACGTCTACGCATGGGGCAGCGGCGGCGAACCGCCCCTAACCGCCGATGCGACCTACGCGTGGCAACTGCGCCACCTCGACCCGACCGGGCGCTTCTTCGATGGCCTGAGCTTCATCAACACCTTCATCAACGGGCAACCGGCCCCGGAGCCGTCCGAGATTATGCCGCTGCGCATGGTCGCGCCGGTCGCCAATGCCACCGTCAACGATGTTCCTCCGACGTTTCGGTGGACGGGTGTGCAGAACTGGCCGTATCCGACCGAAGACCTCATCTATACGCTCTACATCGTCAACGATGCCAACGCAAGTTGGGGCCGTATGACGGGCGCTACGGATGTATCGACGGTATCACTTGCAGGCACGGCGACCTCCTACGTACCGGGGCAGGGTGGACCAGCGGTCATCTTTGAGGCGCTGCAACAGCCCTTCCGTGCAGGCGAATGGTCGTGGGCGATTGCCGCGCGCGACCGCGAAGGACGCGTCGAGCCCCAAGTATTACATACGCAACAAGTCGAATCCTTTACGATTACCGAGCAAGCCTACACGCGGTTGGCGCTCGTAACGCCTTCGGCCAACGGCTACGTGCAAGAAGATGCCCCCATCTTTTCATGGACGCCGCCCAGTGGGATGCCGATGGCCCTCGAAGACCTCGACTTGCAACTCCGCATCGCCGAGATCGACCCGCAGAACCCCAACCCGTATGCCCTCTACAACCCTGGCGGCATGATCGTGCGGATGCGCGGCGACCGGACGCAGTACACGTTTGGCGAGGGCGAAGGCGAAGGTTTGACGTTTGAGTCTATTCAGCCCTTGGAGCCCGGCGCAACATATGTATGGAATGTCTGGGTCGATGACCCCACGTTTGTCATCCCCGATGGCGCACTGCAACCGTCGGAGCGTAGAACATTCACGTTCCAATCAGACCTGCCACCGCTGCCAGATATCGACGCACTCGTCAGTCTTCCCGTCATTCCTGACTTCGTCGACTTGATTGATTTAGGCAGTCTTGTGCTTTCCCAGCCTTCACCGTTTGACGTGGCACTAAACGGCGAGGCCCGCCTGCGACTCCAGTCTTCATGGGGCGGTACACTGGAGGTCAGCGTGGCGGTGGACAACCTGGTTCTCCCGTTCGAAGGTTTCCCTGCTGCGCTGCCAACAGGCGGACGCATCACAGCACGCATCGAAGACCTCAGTGGTATTGACTTTGGCAGCCTCACGCCGTTCCTGCGCGCCAGCGGCCTGCGGTGGCAGTTCGGCGAAGGCGTCAGCATCGACCTGCTGCTGAACGCCCCCGATGGCACAGTGCTCACCCAGCCCAGCACGTTCGCATGGACGCCAGATGGCCTCAACGGCCTGCTCGAAGCCTTCCGCCCCGACTTCGGCCCGCCGCTCTTCACCCTTGGCGACGCCCCCGCGCGCCTCGACGTGAACATGCTGCGCCTCGACCTTGCCACCCAACTGCTCGGCCTCAACGGCGAGATCCTGACGGGCGGCCCGTCGCTGCCGCTATGCATGCAGAACCGCCAGATCGAGGTGAACGACTTGCAACTGAC
>CAYYHN010000588.1:0-3621 GCA_964471245.1 uncultured Rhodothermaceae bacterium
GTCACGCCGCCGTCGTAGAGCCGAGCAATGCCTTCGTGTTCGAGGCGAGCTAAGACGCGCCGTTCCTCCGCAAGCCGCGCCGCCAATTTTCCACCGACACCCGGACGCAACAGTTTCAGCGCGACGGCCCGTTCGAAAGCGCCATCTGCCCGAACAGCCCGGTAGACGATGCCTTGTCCGCCCTCGCCTAGCACCGACATGACGCGCCAAGGGCCGACCGTTTCGGGATGCGCGTGCTTTTGGAGGTCTTCGTCATCGGCCAACTGCCCCGCAAGACCATCAAAGGGCGATTGGAACATCCCCATCTCGGTTGCTTCCATCGCCGAGGCAATGAGTGCACGGGCTTGTTCGAGAAGCACCTCATCGAGTTCACCCGTCGGCAGCCGACAGGCTTGGGTCAAAAATGGCTCCCGTTCGTCAGGCGGAAGTTCCAAGGTGTCGGGGACGAGGGTGGCAAGGCGAGCCCATTGGTCGTTGGTCATCGGAGGCGTGGAGCGAGGTCATGGTACCCAAGTTTGGTCCCATGGTCCCAATTTGGTTTGAATCGAAGAATGGAGGAGCCGATGAGACGAAGATGAACCGACGAACCTGCTGCGCTTCGTTTCCTTGTTTCTTTGACTCATCGATTCCGAGTTCGAGCATACATGTTCGAACTCGCGTACCCTATCGTCAGGCAAGCGTTCTAGGGCTCACGTATCGCCATCTTTTGTGTTGGGCGTGTCCGAGAGGCGTTGATGTAGCCATGCGCGCGCAAACGTCCAGCGCCGCTTGACCGTGGCGGGGGACATGGCGAGGGCTTCGGCGGTTTCTACAACGGAGAGCCCCGCAAAGTAGCGCAACTCGACGACACGCGCCGCTTCGGGATCGAACTGTGCCAGTGTACCGAGCGACTGATCTAGCGCCAACGCTTCGTGAATGTTGATGCCGCTGCTAGCTGGGCCTGCCTCTGCCACGATCGGGCCAATAGCTGCTAGCGACACCGGACGCTCCCTCCCGCCACGCTTCACACGCGATTGGCTGCGGGCGTAGTCGATGATGACCGAGCGCATCATGCCTGCCGCCAGCCGGAAGAAATGCGCCCGGTCATTAAACACAACGGGTTCGTCTTTGCCATCGAGCCGAGCATACACTTCATGCACCACCGCCGTCGTATTGATCGTTTCCGATGCCGCCAGCCGTCGCCGTTGGCTCCGTGCCACCATCCGCAGTTCTGCGTAGAGCTTTCCGAAGAGGTCGTTGAAGGCCGCTTCATCACCTTCGCGGGTGCGCTCGATCAGCTTAGTTGTGGAGGACATTGGTAGGGCCAAGACAAGTGGATGTAGATTAGCCGAGCTATGGCGATAGACTGGCACTTGCCACCAAGCTAGGAAGTCAGCTACGGCATGGCAAGTACAACTCCCCCTGCTTAACGCAAGTAAAGGAGAACGTGTAAAGCTGCTACGATGGCTGTGCCGTAGATGAGCAGCCGTGAGTGTGGTGTGTTGAAGGCGTACTTCGGGTGACCTGAGAGCCTCCAGTGTAATCCTGCGTGAACAATCATGAATACATCGAGGCCAAGCATCGTATGGTACTGGATCCCCGCATTGGCGTGTGACAAGAGCCAAAAGAGCACTGCAAAGAGTGGGATGTGTAGGAGGACAAAGGCGCGACGTGCCTGTTCGTCTTCCATGCCGCGTAGAACGTAGAGGAGGCGCCACTCATGCTTATGAACGGCATCAAGTTCATGGGCAATGAGTCCCGAGAAGGCTGTGTAAAAGAGAAGATCGAGGGCTTCAGTCATGGATTCTTGGAGGGCAGCAAGCAATAAAGCTAATGTTGTTCAAAACATACCGCTACAAAAAACGCGGTGCCTCTACACAAAGCACCGCGTTCTGGGTAGAAACCCGTTAGTTAACAGCCTAAACATGCCGCTCGGCGTGGTAAGACGAGCGCACCAGCGGGCCACTCTCCACGTGTTCGATGCCTTTGGCTTCGCCAACTTCTTTGTACCACTTGAATTTGTCCGGGTGGATGAAGTCCTCAACGGGTAAGTGCATCTTCGTTGGCTGGAGGTACTGGCCGATGGTCATCACGTCAAGGCCAATCTCAACGAAGTCGTCCATGAGCGCGAGCACCTCATCGTCTTTTTCGCCGAGGCCAACCATGATGCCGCTCTTGGTGCGGAGGCCGTCTTCTTTGGCCCACTGCAGCACGTCGAGCGAGCGCTGATAGACGGCCTGCGGACGGACGCGGCGGTAAAGGCGCGGCACGGTCTCCATGTTGTGATTGAACAGGTCGGGGCGCGCGTCAAAGACCATCTGGCAGGCCTCACGGTCGCCACGGAAGTCAGGCGTCAGCACCTCGACCGTCGCGCCGAGTTCATGAATCAAGCGGATGGTCTCGGCGAAAATTGGGGCACCGCCGTCTTTGCGCTCGTCGCGGTTGACCGAGGTGATCACGGCGTGCTTGATGCCCATCTTTTCGACGGCTTCGGCCACACGGCGGGGTTCGTCGTAGTCCAGGCCTTCGTCGGGGCGGCCGGTGAGGACGGCGCAGAACCCACACGAGCGCGTGCAGACGTTCCCGAGGATCATGAATGTCGCCGTGCCAGCCGTCCAGCATTCGCCCATGTTCGGGCAGCGGGCGCTTTGGCAAACCGTGTGTAGATTGTTCTGCTCGACGAGATCGACGATGCGCTTGTAATTTTCGCCGTAGGGCAACTTCACGCGCAGCCAGTCAGGTCGTTTGCCACGTGCATTGGTGGCGTGCGGAGCCTCGACGACGGGCAGTTCGAAGAAGCCCATATCGCCATCGCCGCTGGGGACGAGGGCTTCTTTAGGCGCTTTCTTGAGGGTGACTTGGCCCGGAAGAAGCGGCTTGCGGGTAGTTGTATCAGACATGGAGTTGCCTCCGAAATCGCTGCAAGGGAGTAAGCGGTCGAATATTGGGCAAGACCGCAAGTAGAGTCAAAGCCAACCCTAATCTTAGGGAAAATGATCCCCTTTCGCTGGTAGGCGGATATGAACTTTCCGTCGAGGCACAGGGGGGAATCTTGCTTTAAACCGTTTAAACCAAGATTGGACGAAGCGCTTCCGTGAAAGTGATACTTTGCCGAGGAGAATCAGCTTTCGGGACTAGCGGTCGCCGGGCCAAAATCTATATATTTCGCCTAAAATGAGCCATTCAACCAGATTGAGAGGGACAAGCCATATGGAAATGATAACCGACAAATCGATCACCCCACACAACGTGCACGACACGCTGAGCCGCCATATGCTGGCCGATGGCATGTCGATGGTGCTCGATATGAAGGAAAGCGCGGGCGTGTTTCTGAAAGACAAACGCTCGGGTCGTCAGTTTGTCGACTTTTTTGGCTTCTTCGCTTCCAATGCCCTTGGCATGAACCACCCTAAGCTTGTGGGTGATGAGGACTTTAAAGCCCGTTTGCTGGAATCGGCACTCAATAAGGTGACCAACTCGGACATTTACACCGAGCACATGGCACGCTTCGTCGACACGTTCAGCCGCGTCGGCATCCCCAACAATTTGCCGTACACGTTCTTCATCTCGGGCGGGGCCGCTGCCGTTGAGAACGCATTGAAGGCGGCTTTCGATTGGAAGGTGCGGCACAACCACCGCAAG
>CAYYHN010000589.1:0-3617 GCA_964471245.1 uncultured Rhodothermaceae bacterium
GTTGGCGCTGTAGATTTGTGCGCCGACGTAGTCGAGGTAGGCGTCCACGTCAACCATTGTGCCGACTTGCGCATAAGCTTCCGGCTGCGCGAGGTCATTGGCGTCAAGGAAAGCCAGCAGCGCATCGTAGTGCACCGACTGCCCCGCTAGCTGAAACCCTTCGGCACCTTCCATGAGTTCGACTTCGTCATCATCGTGGCCGTGGTGCGCCTCTACGAAGTGCTCGTTCAGCTTCTCACGCATGTTGTGGATGCCCCAGTACGTGCCGTTCAGGAAAACAACCGCCGGGCGATACGCTTGGTGATCGAGGTCCATCTGGTCGCGTACGAGCGTCTGGACCATCCCATCACGAAACATCGTACGCCACCAATCCTGCCCCGAACTGCGCAGTACCAAGTTGTTGTATTGCTCGATTTCGGACTGATCAGGAAACACCGGATACTCGATGTTGGCGGCTCCGTAGGCGCGGCGGGCAAACAACGCCAGCGATTTCTGTGGGTAGATGCGGCCGCAGCCACCGAAGATCTTGACCCCCGCATCCAGCGCAATCCCTAAGGTGCCGTCGGGCTCATAAATCGCCATATGCACCGGGCGCTCCCAGTCCTGATTCCAGTTGACGGGATCGCGGCGGCATCGCCCCGGAATGCCATTCGTGCCGACCACGTAGATCCCGTTCTCATTGCCAAAAAAGTTGTCTGGATCTGTGACTAACGAGACGACAGGTAGCGTCACATCTTCATTAATAAAGTAGGTCTGCGTAAGGTGCGGACTCGGCAAAGCGTCATCTTTGAACGCAGCCGCGCGGAGCACACCCGTTTGCTCGAAGGTAATGGGCGTGGTGTAGGCTGGTGCATCGGCTGTAGGCGGCGTTCCGTCGCGTGTATAACGCAGGGTCGCGCTGGGGTCCGGATGCGTCAGCTCGACGACTTGGGTTCCAGCATAGAATCCACCGACGAGTGAAGCGGTCGGGGCTGCAAGGGTCTGCGTGAAGCCGCCTGTGCCGTTGGTTGTGCCAGGCGTGGGTTGTTCAAAGAAGCGCCAGTCGGTTCCGCCATCGGGTGTGCGGCCAAAGGATACGTCGGTTGTTTGCACGCCGAACGTGAGCGTATCGACGGGTTGACCGTCCGGGGTGAAGAGGCCGAGTTGTTCGCCATCGGCGCTGAGGCGGAAGTTGGCGTGAAGGCCCGTGGCTTCGTCATCCGCCCAAATTAGCAGGAAGCCGCCCGGAGCTATGGTGGTGCCTGTGGGGATCGGCCAGCGGTCGGGTTCGGCGAGGTCGTCGGTCAGCGTGTAGCTACTCAAATCGATAGCCGCTGGGCCTGCATTGTACAATTCCACCCAGTCGCCATAGTCCCCGAAGTCAGGATCGGCGAGGACGCTCCGATTTGATGCTAGGAACTCGTTAAGTACGACTTCGGGGACTTGTGCATGCAGGGGTGTTGCTGCGAGTAGGGCAAGCGTCAGCAGCAGGAGCATCTTGTGCATGCTCGCACGGCATGAATAGCTCCTCCCCTTCGTCAAGGAGGGGCTGGGGGTGGTTAGATTATGGAAAAAGCTCATCCTTGTTCTACCACCCCTGTCCCCTCCTTGTCCAGGAGGGGAACTCGAACGCGTCCGTGTGTGCCGTTGAAAAGGCGTCATCTCCTACTTCGAAAAATGAGTGGGTGATTTGAGGTTCAAGACTAAAATGATAGGTCATGGCGTGTTCCGCGCCAACTATAGAATCGCCAAACAGACAAGAAGATGGCCGTACCACTTGAGCAATACGCAATGACGTTGAGAGTGTCTTAAAGGGGGCAGACGTGTTCACGGGAAGACCCAACAGCCAACAGCTAAGAGCCAAAAGTAGCGGCACACAGCACCAAACCTTCATGCATGCTCTCAAGATCTTCTGGTACCGCTATAGTTGGGGCAAGAAATATTTTTCTGGTTTCCAGAAATAATGCAACTTAAATTAAAGCGCGTAGGTATTTATTCTGGTTTCCAGAAAACATGTATTTCGTATGCTCTCATGAAAATGCTGCTTCGCTCGGAGGAGATGGTGCTACTCGCCGTTTGGCAACTTGGAGACCAAGCGTATGGCGTGACCGTCCGGCGTTACTTGATGGAGGAGACAGGCAAGCACTTCTCCTTTGCCGCCGTCTACGATCCGCTGGACCGCTTAACTGTGAAGGGGTTTCTCAAGGCGAAAGACGGTCCGCCCACCAAAGAGCGCGGTGGACGGCGGCGGCGTTTCGTCTCGCTGACGGACAAGGGTGTCGCGGCATTAGCTGAGATTCAACGCATCAACGCCGTGCTTTGGCAGGGCATTCCCAACCTATCGGCAGCGCGATGAGTGTGCGACCTCCTCGCTGGGCGATGCGTCTCTTGCGGCTTGTTCGCGTACGTGGCGACGATGATGTTTTACTGGGCGACTTTGAGGAAGAATTCCACTACCTAGCGGAGCGACACGGCGTGCGCCATGCTCACCGCTGGTACATCGGGCAAGTCTTGGTTTCGCTGCCCGGTTTTTTCGATCAAATGCTACGCTGGTGCTTCGCTATGTTTAAAAGCTACCTCCTTGTTACGCTCCGCGCCTATCGCCGCCACCCCGTATATGCGGCCATCAATGTATTAGGGTTAGCCTTGGGATTGGCCTGTTGCCTAACCATTTTCTTATTTGTTCAAGACGAACTTTCCTTCGATAATTTCCATGTGAACGCAGACCGGCTGTACCGGCTGGAACGCATAGCAATGAATGGAGGGACTTCGAGCTTTACAGATGGTCCTTCTGGGCCTGCGATGGTTGAGGCCTTCCCCGAAATGGTTGCCGCGACCCGCGTCTCGCGTACGGAAAACCTGTTGCGGTATGGCGAGCAGCAGTTCTTTGGGGAGAAGGTTGCCTATGTGGATGCCGCGTTCCTTTCGCTGTTCTCGTTCGAGATGCTCCAAGGCGAACGCACAACGGCCCTAGATGCCCCCTACTCGATGGTCCTGACTGAATCGCTCGCCAAAAAATACTTTGGCTTACAGAATCCGCTCGGGCAAACGATTCAGCTGAACAACGAAGACGAGTTTACCATCACTGGCGTCCTTGCTGATGTGCCGCACAACAGCCACTACCGCTTCGACGCACTTGCTTCGTTTCCTTCGCTGCTCGCGCGGCAACCATGGCTCGAACGGTTTGGCTCCATTGCCACACAAACGTATGTGATGCTCGCGCCAGACGCAGCACCCGAAGACCTTGCCCCCCGGTTTGATCACTTCATTGAAACGCATCAAACGTGGACTGACGCGTTCTATTTGAGGCCCATCCAAGAGATTCACTTGCATTCGGATGTCTACGAAGTGGAGGCTCAAGGGGACATGGATACCGTGTATCTGTTCTCTGCCATCGCGCTGTTCATCTTGTTGCTGGCGTGCATCAACTATGTGAACTTGACCACAGCGCAGTCGGCGAAGCGCATGAAAGAAATTGGGATGCGCAAGGTGATGGGCGCCGATCGTGTGCAACTGATTCTCCAGTTCTTGGGCGAGTCGATCGCGCTGACGGTAGGTGCCTTACTCATCGCTTTGCTGATGGTGATGGCGCTCTTGCCTGGCGTCAATGGGCTGTTGGAGCGCGAACTGACGCTGTG
>CAYYHN010000590.1:0-3610 GCA_964471245.1 uncultured Rhodothermaceae bacterium
AGGCGAAATCACCATTAGCCGCGCCCAGTCAACCATCAACTACCCCGCCCGCTTCATGTTGGTGGCTTCAATGAACCCTTGTCCATGCGGCCACCTGAACGACCCAGCACGGGCCTGTGTTTGTGCGCCACCACAAGTCCAACGCTACCTTTCCAAAATAAGCGGGCCGCTCCTCGACCGAATTGATCTGCACATTGAAGTCACACCAGTTCCCTTTGAAGAACTGAATCGTCGATCTCAAGGAGAGCGGTCAGCGGATGTTCGGGCACGAGTCGTTGCAGCGCGGACACTTCAAGCACATCGCTTTAAGGAACATGAAAGCGTCCATTGCAACGCACAGATGGGTACTCGATTGGTGCGCGAGCATTGTAAGCTAGATGAAGCGGGGCAACTGTTGCTTCGGCAGGCAATTGAACGGCTTGGCCTCTCGGCACGGGCGTACGACCGCATCCTTAAAGTTGCTCGCACGGTAGCAGATCTGGACGGTACAGAAGCAGTTGCACCTTCACATCTGGCAGAGGCCATTCAATACCGTTCACTGGATCGAAGTTGGTGGCGCGGATAACAAAAAAGGCGACCCCAATTGCATGGTGCCGCCTCGTAACATTGAAATTGGAATGTACTCTTAATTATCCAGCCCCTTAAAACGCTCGATATCGTCACGAAGTTGAGCCGCGCGCTCGTAATCCTCTTCTTGAATCGCCCTTTCGAGTTGCTTCTCCATACGCTCTAATTGTGAAACAGGTGCTTTTGGCTCGGCGCGCTCTTCGGGTGTTACAGGTGCTTTGGCAAGTGAAGACACACCTTCTTCTTCCGTTGGGATGCCGGCCCCTTCGAGCACCATCGGCGCTACATAAATGGGCGCACTAACCCGAACGGCTAGGGCAACAGCGTCACTTGGGCGCGCATCAATTTGACCTTCTTCACCAGCATGGATGTAACGGATTTTGGCGTAAAACGTGCCTTCGCGTAATTCATCTATGATGACATCCAAGACCTCAGCCCGCATTGCTTCGAATAGATCGCGCAAAAGGTCGTGCGTCATGGGGCGTGGCGGGTTGATTTTTTCAAGCTCGAGGGCAATTGCTTGTGCTTCGAATCCGCCGATGATGATGGGTAGGCGACGGTTGCCATCCATTTCCCCCAAAACCAACGCATACGCGCCACCGCTAGAAGGGCTTGTGGACAAACCGATGATGTCTACCTGAATAAAATCCATGCTGATGTTCTAAGTATTCGTAAGTAAGTTTCACACGTCCACGTCGGGCAGCAACGCGTTCAACGCCGTCAAAAACGCCTGGTTCTCTGGTTCTGTCCCTGTATTAACACGCAAAAATCCCTTCAATTCTGGATATCCGCCCATATTTCGAACGAGCACGCCATGTGCAGCGAGACGTTCTAACAACAAAGCCGGTTCCACAGGCGGTTTGAAAAGCACAAAATTGGTCAGAGAAGGTACTACAGTCACATTCTCCATGGCGGCTAGTGCAGAGGTCAAGAAACGAATACCCGCCTTCATCGCATTGACGCGTTCGGTCAACAATGATTGTCGATTCAAGAGTGCCAACGCAGTAGCCTCCGAGAAGCGATCAATCATAAAGGGCAAGCGTGCCTTCATCAACTCAGCTATAACCTCAGCATGCCCGATGAGATAGCCAAGCCGCATACCCGCTAGCCCGAAGGCCTTTGAGAGCGTGCGCATGACCAACACATTGGGATGCGATGCAAGGAGCGTCTTGGCGCTAGGCTGATTGTTGAACTCCGCATAGGCCTCGTCTACCACTACATACCCATTTGCAGCATCGGCAATGGCGCGGATTTCTTCAATCGGCATCGCCAAACCTGTGGGATTGTTGGGCGTGGTGAGCACTGTAAGTGCTGGATCAAAGCGTTTGACAGCATCGAGAATCGCTTCGGTATCAAACGAAAGGTCGGTGCGAGGAGGCACAGCGATGAGTTGCCCATCATGGAGGCCGACGACTTTTGTATATAATGAAAACATCGGGGTAGGGAGCACCACCGGTGTCTCTTCACTGATCATCGTCAAACCAAGGAGGTAGGTTAGTTCGTTTGACCCATTGCCTACCAAAAAACACGCTTGGTCGATGCCTTCGTATTGGGCCAACGCGGCACAAAGGGCTTCGGGCTGCTCAGATGGGTACCGATTTGCCGGGATCTGCCAAAATGCTTCAATTAGTTCTTCTCGCAATTCAGCAGGCAGATCGTACGGACTCTCGTTCTGGTTAAGCTTGACGTGCACATTCGGCGGCAACCCCACGATGTAGGGCTTCTGCGCCCGTACAGCAGGCCGCAACCGCGACAAGGTCTTTTCCAGTTTTGAGGGTGTTGCTACGTCCATAATCAATCGATTGGCTTGCCTATCGTATCCGAAAGGTAAGCACACATGCACGGGAGTACACGCGTGCTCGGCGCTAAGACTCGGTGGATTCAGCTTCCTGCTCGCGGTCGAGCCGCACTTGAATGGCGAGCGCATGTGCCGTCAGCTCCTCAGCCTCAGCAAATGCCACAATGGATGGCCCAGTCTGTAGTAGACGTTGCTTCGTATAGCTGATAATCGATTGCTTGCGAATGAAGTCATCGACAGAGAGCGCCGAAGCGTAACGTGCCGTGCCACCTGTGGGCAACACGTGATTCGGTCCAGCGAAATAATCACCCACTGGCTCTGACGAGTAGGGCCCGAGGAAAATAGCTCCCGCATGTTCAATCCGTGTCATCGTTTCCCAAGGATCGCGCACAATGAGTTCGAGGTGCTCGGCAGCCAAGTCGTTGGTCATTGCTAGTGCATCTTCCATCGTCTCCGTCACAACGCATGCTCCATATCCCCTGAGCGAGGCCTCAATTATTTCACGCCGCGATAACGATGGCACGAGGCGTTCAAGTTGTGCACAAACGGCTGTGGCCAAGGGGCGATGCGGTGTCACGAGGATTGCCGAGGCACGCACGTCATGCTCGGCCTGCGATAGCAAGTCGGCTGCAACAAACTCTGGATCAGCGGTCTCATCGGCTAAGATTATAATTTCGCTCGGCCCTGCCACCGAGTCGATATCGACGGGACCATACACCATCTTCTTGGCAGCAGCCACGTAGGCATTTCCTGGTCCAACGATTTTGTCCACCTTTGGAATGCTCTCTGACCCGAACGCCATGGCACCTACTGCTTGAGCGCCACCTACGGCGTAGACATGGGTCAACCCTAGAAAATGAGCCGTTGCTAGTACAAGCGGATGGGGCAAACCATCACTTCCTGGCGGAGAAACGAGATGAATCTCGGGCACACCTGCCACTTGGGCAGGAATTGCATTCATCAGCAAACTAGATGGGTAGAATGCAGTCCCACCAGGCACGTACAGTCCAACACGTTGCAAAGGCATCACGCGCTGCCCTAAGATGACCCCATCACCATCATCTGTAAACCATGATTTCTGCACCTGCTGCTCATGGAAGCTACGGATATTCCCCGCTGCTTCTTCAATGATGGCCATGAGTTTCGGCTCAATAGCTTCGGCAGCAGCAGTGAGAATATGGGCAGGTACCAGTAAGTGCGCTGGCCGAACGCCATCAAACCGCTCCGTGTACGCTAGGATGGCTT
>CAYYHN010000591.1:0-3610 GCA_964471245.1 uncultured Rhodothermaceae bacterium
ACAGTTGCAGGCGGTACACCCCCGCGACGAGACAACTCGCGAGTCTCTGCGCTTGCCGGTTGAAGATGTACTCTTTATTACTTCCGACCGAAATTATGCACTGGTTCATACACGTAGCGCTACACAGCCCCACGTTTTGCGCACGTCGCTAAAAGCATTGGAAGCACAAGTTGCTGAAACACCCATTGTACGTTGCCACCGGTCCTATCTGGTCAATACACAGCACATCATCCACCGTCGTCGCCATGCACGCGGCATGCATCTGACGCTAGCAGAAACAGAGACTACGGTGCCTGTTTCCTTGTCCTTCGTACCGGTTGTTGAACCGACCGTAGCCGACAACTAACACACCCGTAGCATTTCGTCCCGACATGCTGCATTTCGTCCCAATCATCCCTTTTCGGCGCAACAGAGGCGTTTTCATTTCTTAGGATACCGCAACACCTCCTTATTGCACCAGCTCAAAATCGACCATGTTTGCTGCCGTCCACAGCACGTTGCTTACGTTCCACATCATCGTAGGCACGTTCAGCCTGCTCCTGTTTTGGGGACCAATCCTCACGAAGAAAGGCCGCATCAACCACAACCGCCTCGGCCGGGCGTATGTCTATGCAATGAGTGGTGTGGTGGCATCAGCCTTGGTCCTGAGCGGCATGCGGATGATCATGGGCCATGCACAAGCTGGACTGGCACTGTTCTTCCTCTCTGTACTGACGCTGGTGCCACTTACGGCGGGCGTACAAGTTCTCAAGGCAAAGCGCCCCACACCTGCATATCGAAAGCTTCGATTGGGGCTCGCCTTAGCGTTGCTGGGCACTAGCGCTGTCCTGCTTGTGGGGTGGCAGGTGCTGGATAGCGGCCTGCTGTTGGCTTTTGCCTGCATTGGGCTCGTGCTTGGCGGATCAGACCTCTATCGTTTTCGCAAGAAAGGAGGCTCAGACCGGACATGGCTGCGCGAGCACTACGAAGGCATGCTCTTCAGCGGCGGCGCAGCCTACACGGCGTTCTTCGCCTTTGGTGGTCGTGTCGTATTCGACGATCTGCTGACCGGATGGCTAGCGATCATCCCATGGATCCTGCCTACACTGCTGACGATGCTGTTGCTGCCGCTCGTGCATCGGCGGTACAAGCAAGGGAAGAAGGCGGGACGACCAGTACCACGTGAGGCGGTGGTATAGCTAACAAGTTACCGGTTTCCGGGGTGTAGCAGAAGGACGCCGTGCGTGGAGAGGCGGCGGCGTAATTATGGGTTGGTAAGCTAATGCTTGATCTATGACCTCTTCAGGTGTTCCGTGTTAAAACGGCACCGCAAGTCGCAGGCGGTAGTACAACTCGTACTCGTCGCTGTCGAACAACACATTTGAAGGTTGTGCCACACCGAAGGAATGGGCAACCTCGAAGGCACCGGCGATCGTGAGCGTGTTCTTGAGTTCGCCGCCGAGGCCGAGGCGTTCGATGCGGCGGTCGAAGTCGCCGTTGGTCCAGACGAGGCCTGCATCGGCGAAGGCAGCGAAGGAGGTAGCTCCGAGAGAGATGAAGCCAAGGATACGGGTTTGGAGGCTGGGCAGGAGCAAGACGCGGTATTCGGCGGTGCCAACCAGGACGCGGTTGCCGAGGACATGAGCCCGGAACCCGCGCACGCGTTCGTTGCGGTACACGTCGAGCAGGTCGCCTGCGCCGGGGAGCGTGATCTGCGGAAGGTCGTAGCGGGCGAGGCCGAGGTAGTTTTGCGGGAGCGCATCGCCGGTTTGTGCTTGGGCGCGTCCGTAGATAAATAGCCGGTGCAGCCCTAGAGCGGGTAGCACGGCAAAGCCGGAGACATCGCCGCGCAGGTAGGAGACATCACCGCCGAGGAACTTGGCGGCACCCGTCACTTGCAGCCGCACGCCACGGCCATCGAGCGGATGGATGGCATTGAAGCGGTACGGCCGTTGCTGCACACGCCGCAGCGACAACCGCAAGTCGGCGACGCGGCCTGTAGCGGGTGGTGTCAGATTGGCCGAGGTAGGTTCGAAGTCGTCTACATCAAGTGGCTTCACCTCAGCGTAGCGGACACGTGCTGAAAAGCGGGTGCCCGTGTATGGACGCACCCGCCAATCCAGCGGCCATTCGAGGGCTATATCACCACCAGTGTAGGTCTCAGCGAGAAAATCCGTGCCGCCATAGAATTCGGAGGCTGCCGTGATACGATAGAGGTTCAGCGCAACGGTCGGATACCACGCGTTGTTCACATAGGTCGCAAGCCCGTAGGTATTCTCAGAGAAGGTCGGGAAGGAAACACCACCGAAGGCCGAGAACAAGTGCTTGCCGAGTGGCTCCAGCCATGTGGTGACGCCGAAGACGCCCCAATCGTCCGAGGCGCTGTAATAGGGCGCGCCAAAAGAAAGGGTATGCGTCAGGTTACGCAGTGCCCGATACGGGTAGCGCGTTGTGATAAGGCTAGGATCAGGCGCGATCTGGTCGGGCACCGTTGTCGGTGGGCGGTGTGTCAACCACGCCGTGTAGCTGGACGGAATGCTGGGCGTGAGCGTTGGGGCAGTGCGTGTGGCGTCGATGCGGTAGGTGCGGTCGCCGCGCTTGGTACTGCCTGCGATAAGGTAGAGGCTGCCGTCGGTGAATGTCGAGTCGGCTGCACGCCATGCGTGAGCTTGGGCACCAAGCGTCAAGTGCGTCACACGGCGGTGCGACTGGGCAGCGAGGTCGTAGGCAAACACGTTGGGCACGTCGTCACGGTACGAAGTATAGGCAAGGTGGGTGCCGCTGGGGTGCCAGACGGGGAAACGGTCATCGTGTGTACCGTCGGTGATTACCTCTGTGGCTTTCGTCGTTGCATCAACAAGCAGCAGGTCGCGGGTGCCGTCGGCGTCGAAGCGAGCGAGGGCCAACTGGTCGCCGTTGGGTTGCCAGCGCAGGCTGCCGAGTTGGACATCGCCCGTAAACTCGGTGACTTGCGTTTCCGTAACCGTTTCCAGATCGAGCACAAACACATTGCTTGTCCCCGCCGCCGAGCCGATGAATGCTACCCGCTTCCCATCCGGCCCAAAGGTCGGCGACGAGGCGCGACGACTATGTGTCAGGCGTTTCCGGTTCTTGCCGTCGGCATCGACGATAAACAGGTCGTTCAAGATTGAACTGTTGGCACCACGCGTCGAGGCACTGTAAACAATCTGCTCGCTATCTGGGCTCCATGCAATCGGTGTGTTGATGCTGCCTTCGGCCACGATCTCGATCCGGCGTGGATCGTGGGTCATCACAAAAAGTCGCCGCACGGGGCGTTCCAATGACGTTAGGCTAAGCACGGCGGTTTGGCTCGTGTCGGGGCTGGGCTGGACATCGTAGAGGTATTGGCCCGGCAACGCCAGCGGATCGGCGCCGAGCGAATCGTAGGGCTCGGTTTGGCCAGCAAGCGTGTTGTAATAGATGTTCATGTCACGCCGCCAATCCTCGTAGAAATCCGGATAGCTTTTGCCTGTGATGGCCTCAAACGCGTTGAAAAAGTTATGCGTGTAGATGACACCGAACGTCGTGTCGCGGTGGGCGAGGATTTGCGTGAGTGTCGAATCGCCGTACTGCTCGGCCAAGTACCGCACCTGCGCATTGCCGACCGCAT
>CAYYHN010000592.1:0-3607 GCA_964471245.1 uncultured Rhodothermaceae bacterium
TGCCCACCGGCTAAACGCGCCGGGATGCTTCCCTTCGCACACAGCCCATGAATGAGACACCGCTGCCCTACCTGTGCGCTTCTCGTATGCGAAAGACGTTAGCGAAAAGCACCTCGCCAGTCTCATGACACCTACTTTTCAGAGAAAGGCACCTCTCCCAGCCTACACAACGGCCATTTATTCTGGGCGAGCACCAATGCCGTCTCCGGGGCAGGGCGCGTGGATGGAAGCCCAGTGCGTTGAGCCGGTGGGCCGTCAAGCCAACCTCTATCGGATGGCCGTGTGGCTTCCGGCCCACCGGGTCCGGCCCTGTGTGGATGGGAGCGGGCTTCGTGCGTTTCAGAGACGGCAAGCCTTTGGTTCTTTGGGCGGCAAAGAACATGAACATGTCAAGGGAACTCGGTTGGCAATGAGCCAGATTATGGTGGCACGGGCCGCAAACCCAAGATTGCCACGTCCGTTGCACAATCCCCCAATGGCGTCATTAGACAGCCAGACACGTACGTTCTACCTTATACGTCCCTCTATGTGTCATCTTGAGCGGAGTCCGTAGGACGCAGTCGAAAGATCTGGCTAGCATGCAAGCGTCTGTAGACTCATTGCACGCGATGCCTAACACAGATCCTTCGATTCGTTTTACTCGCTCAGAATGGCTCGGGAGTTAGGTTTGCAGTCCATGCGCTTTTGCAATACGCTTGCGCTGAAGTTGGACGCCTAGCTACGCGTATTGCTGCTACTCCGCAATCAAAATCCGCGCCTCGTGCGGGTTGAGGGAGAGCGTGAGTTTCCCACCTTCGGCTTGGTGGGTCATGTCCAGCAGGGGCTCGGTCAATGCGCGCGTATCGCTCCACGGCAGCGCAGCAATCTGCCGCTCGTCGGAGGCGTTGAGCAGGACGAGGGCGAGTGCGCCGTCGTGGGTGCGGGTATAGCCGAGGAGGTTGTTGTCGTCGTCGGTGAGGACGTAGGCGAGGTCGCCGTGGGCGAAGAGGCTGAGGTGGGCTTTGCGCAGCGCGATGAGTTGTTGGTAGTGACGCCAGAGGTCCATGTCGGGCATGACAGCATCGGCGGAGCGCGTATCGCCGAAGGGGAGGGCGGTCTCGGCGTCGAACGTGAGGTCGGGCCACGTGATCGGCTTGCGGTTATCGGGGTCATCGGCTCCCCACATCCCGTACTCGTCGCCGTTCCAGATGTGCGGCGCACCGTAGTAGGTGAACTGTTGCGCAAGGATCAGCTTCTGGCGGGCTTGCGCGAGGGCGTCGGGCTTGTTGAGCTTGTAGGCGGCGTTTTCGCGTGGGTTGACTTGGTATTTATACTTGCTGCTGTTGTTGTAGATCGACGTGGCGAAACGTGGGGCGTCGTGGCTGGAGGTTAGGTTCATCATGCCACGTAAGAATGCCGGATCGATGCCAGCTTCGAGCGAGTCGAGGTGCTCGACGTAGCCCGAGGCCGAGAGGTACGGCGGGGCATCGGCGAGGAAGCCGCGTGTGGCTTTGTACCAACGGTAGTTCATCACAGCATCGAAGACGCCATCAAGCCACGGACGTGGGTCCATCATCAGGTCGGGCCACACCTCCCACCAGATCTCGCCGACGAGGTAGGCGTCGGGGTTGATATCCTTGACGAATTGGTAGTAGTCGCGCCAGAAGCCGAGGGGCACCATCTCGGCCACATCCAGCCGGTAGCCGTCGATGCCATCGGACGGGTCGCCGTCGCCGTTGGGGTCGAGCCAGCGGCGCGTCACGTTGAAGACGTGTGCTTTCACTTCGGGGTGGAGGTCGCCTTCCACTGCTCCGCCGTGGAAGCCTTCGGGTACGCCGACTTTCGTCAGGTTGGGCAGTTCGCGGACACCAGCCCAGCCTTCATACGCAAACTCGTTCTCGAGCGTCGCGGGGTCGTCGAACGACGTGATCTGGTACCAGTCGGCATAGGGCGAGTCAGCTTGGTTTTCGAGGATATCCTGCCATGCCCAGAATGTGATGCCGGTGTGGTTCCACGAGTAATCGACGACGACTTTGATGCCGCGCGCATGGGCTTCTTCGATGACTTGCAGGAACAGGCGGTCGGCGCTGGTCCATTGCCATGTGGATGGGTCGAGCGGGTCTTCGGCTTCCATGATGGCAAGGTCACCGTCGGGGTCGGGGCCGAAGTTGCGGTCGATGTGGCGGTAGTTGCGGGCGTCGAATTTGTGCAGCGACGGCGCGTCGTTCAGTGGGTTGAAGTAGATGGCCGTGATGCCGAGTTCGGCCAAGGTGTCGAGTTGATCGAGCACGCCTTGCAGGTCGCCGCCATAGCGGCGGGCTTGCACATTGAAATAGAAGTCTTCGCCGGTTTCTTCAAACCATGCATCGGAGGCATACCAGTCTTGTGTCCAGCGGGTCGGCTGCCAGCCGTCAGGAAAGACATGGGGCCATGAGCCGGTGACGTCTTCGATACGCGGATCGTTGCTGGGATCGCCGTTGCGGAAGCGCTCGACGAAAATTTGGTACCAGACGGCTTCTTGTGCCCACGTGGGTACAAGATCAGCTGGTGTAGTCGATTCGGGCTCAGGTGCAGCAGGCGCACAGGCAGTGCCAGCCACAAGGAGGATAGCTAAGTAGAGGGAGGAGAGTGGGCGCATGAGAACGTGCACGGTAGCTAAAATGAGCAAATAGACGCTGCAAACCTAGGCCTTGTGGAAGCGCTTAGGCAAGTATGAAAGCCGGGAAAATTGAAGGATTGAAAAAGTGTAAATAGTGTAAGTATATGTTTGTTTTATACTTGAGTGTGATTATTGTGGTCTGTGTTGGAATCTTCTACTTGCATGTTACATTACGAATATTGTAGGTTCGGGAGTGAATTAGTGTAAGCGCTTACCTTATTTCTTACCAGCTATCTTACTCTTTGGGCGTAACCATCTACGATATTGCTGAGCGCTCCGGCGTCTCCATCGCGACCGTCTCGCGGGTATTTAATAACTACCCACGCGTCTCGAAATCCACAAGGGAACGCGTGTTGGCTATCGCTGATGAGCTTGGGTACCAGCCCCATGCGTCGGCGCAGAGCCTCGCCCGTCGTCGCACTAACCTCATCTCGGCGGTCATCCCCATGATGACCAACTACTTTTACGTCGAGGTGCTACGCGGTTTGCAAGATCGACTGGCCGACAGCGACTACGACCTGCTCGTCTACTCTGCGCGCACGCCCGAGCAGGCCGATGGTCAACTCAAAGTTGCCTTGCATCGTGGCCGTAGCGCCGGTGTGCTGCTCTTCTCCACACCTCTCACTGATGCACGCGTGAATCTCATGCGGCAGAGTGGGCAGTCTATCGTGCTCGTCGATTCGTTCCATCCCGAGTTCGACTCGGTTTCGGTAGACAACAGGCAGGGCGGTTATTTAGCGACGCAGCATTTGCTCGCACAGGGGCACGAGCGTATTGCGCTCATCATGGCCGGATCGCAATCCATTCCTTCTGCGGAGCGTCACGCTGGGTATGTACAAGCATTGCAAGACGCTGGACGCCGCATTGATGAGAACCTCGTGATCGTGACCGACTCGGAGGAGTTGCACGGTTACACTGAAGATGCGGGCTATACAGGCACTAAAGCGTTGCTGTCGCGCACCCCGCGCC
>CAYYHN010000593.1:0-3603 GCA_964471245.1 uncultured Rhodothermaceae bacterium
TAGCATTGGAATGCCGGGAATGGTGCCGCCGAGAGGCTCTTCGAGCACGCCATGCTGTGCGTAGAAATCATCGACGAGGGCGCGATTGACGATGATGGCTTGCGATGAATCGGTGGCGAGCGCCGGGTCGAACGTGCGTCCTTCTTCAAAGGCAATGTCGAATAGGTCGAAGTAGTTGGCCTCAACGGTGAAGAAGTTAACCGTATGCGGTCGCCCTTCGTATGAGTAGCGCATTCCACTCGACCCAGACCAGCCCATCGACAACCCAGATGCCGTCACGCCAGCAATACGTGGTTCGTCGGCGAGCGAGTTTTGGAGGCGTTGCACCATGTCGCGTCCGTCCATGCCACGCGTGCTCACCTGTAACATCAAGTCGCGGTTGAAGCCAAGGTCCATTGTTCGTGTATGCGTCATCTGCTGCTGCATGACCAACGTGCTGATGATCAGAAAGACCGACAGCCCAAACTGGAGCACCACGAGCGACTTGGTGAAGCCATTCGAACCCGACAGTTTAAGGCGCTTGCTGATGGTCTCGATCGGTCGAAAGCGGGAGAGCAACAGCGCCGGGTAGCTTCCAGCCACAAACCCAGTCAAAAGCAACAAGAGCAGCAGCATGCCGATTACCTGCACGTCGATCGCATCAATAAGCGTGTAGGACTTTCCTGCCAGTGCGTTGAAACCAGGTAGCATCAACGCCATCAGCCCAAAACCGAGCAGCAATGCAACGCCCGTCAGCACGTAGGCTTCACCCCAGAACTGCGCCATCAATTGTGGCCGCTGGGCGCCTACGGCTTTGCGAATGCCCACCTCCAGCGCCCGCCGCGCCGACTGCGCAATCGAGAGTGTCATAAAGTTGATGCACGCAATCGCTAGGATGCCCAGCGCAATGCCCAGCAGAATGTAGCTGTAGCGTGGGTTGCTTACTTCCGTCAGATGCAGTTCGGCCAAGCTCCGCAAGCGATACGTCGCGGGGATGTAGTCGGTACCGGGTTCAGCCTCGGCACGTTCTGCCACGGCTTCAGCCGCCCAAGGGCGCACGCGCTGGTATAGCGCATCGAGGCGCGGATACATGGCTGCCACCTCGGCGCTAGGGCGAAGCTGAACGTAGGTTTCGAGTAAGGCATAATTCCAGTCGTCCTGCGCCTCGCGGATATCTTCGCTCAGCATCAAATGCCGCGCAAACGGCACGATGGCTTCGTACCGGATCGTGGAGTTCGCTGGCGGATCAGCAACAACACCCGTCACGGTGAAATTGTGGTAGATGTCGTTGACACGCACGCCAACCTCCTGCCCCATCGCAGCTTGTGCCCCAAATAGCTTCTCTGCTGTTGACACCGAGAGCACGATGTTGTCCGGGGCGTTCAGGGCAGTCGCGGCATCGCCATAGCGCATCGGGAACGTAAACATCGTCAGGAAAGCGGGATCGGTGTAGAGCACCTGCGTGGCGATGGCTTCGTTCTGACCAGCGCGGATGAATGGCCGCTCCCAATCGAGCCGGGCAAACGCCTCGACCTCGGGAAACTCCGCCCGCAACGTCGGGCCAAGTGGCACGGAGAGGTTGGGATTGCCGCTGATACCGATCTGCTCGTCTTCATCGACGCGCACGTCGTGTACGCGGTAGAGGTTGTCTACGTTGGCATGGAATCGGTCGTGTGTCCATTCATCTTTGATGAACAGGAACAGCAGCAAGCACACGGCCAAGCCCACCGCCAACCCAAAGATGTTGATGAACGCATACCCTTTTTCCTTGCGGAGCGTCCGAAGGGCAATCTTGATGTAGTTCCGAAACATAACCATATGCCATTTTAGCGAATGAAGGACGGTGTGGCGGCGTTTGGGACGCACCCAGCGCACTTTGCGGTATTCCTGCTCCATCGTCTGCCGCGCGCCCAACCGACCCGTAGCCGCCCGAAATGCCGCTTGGGCGTCGTCACCCGCCTCCATCCGCTCGTCGATGAAGTCGCGCAGATGCTCTTCAAGTTCGTCGAGATCCTCCGACGTGAACGCCCGGTTGAACCGATAACTACGCCGCCATGCCGCGATGGCGTGCTCAAGATGGAAAGGCATTGGGGGTATGGGATGGATGGGAGGGATGGGAGTGGATGGGAGTGGATGGGAGTGGATGGGAGTGGATGGGAGTGGGGGTGCTTAGGTGCCATAGGAATGAAGTCGCCGCATGCAAATCAAATGCTCCCAAACTCCCGCTCTCCCACACCCCCAAACTCCCGCTCTCCCATGTCCCCAAACGCACCCGCTTACCCCAAGGCCAGTTCGGGGCCCCAGAGTTTGAGGAGGATGGCGTGCATATCGAGCCAGTAGGCTTTCTCTTGGGCCAAGGCGTGTTCGCCTGCAGGTGTGATGCGGTAGTATTTGCGTTTGCGACCTTTCTCAGAGAGCCGCCACGTCGAGGCAATCAGCCCTTCCCCTTCGAGGCGGTGCAGCACGGGGTAGAGCGTGCCGTCACCCCATGCAAGCTTGCCATCGGAGTAGGCATGTAGGTGTTGGATGATCTCATAACCGTAGCTTTCGCCACGTGATAGGATAGAGAGCATTAGCGGGCGCACAGCCGCGCCAACAAGGGCTTTGGGAAACATAGAGACGCCAAGAATGGATACAGGGAATCGCACACCTCGTACTGCGAGGTATAGCTATACCCTCGTACCACGAGGTATGTTACATCTACGCTGCATATTTTCAATCGTACGTCCACAGACGCCCAGAACACGCCGTATCATCTTTTCCTCAGTTCTCTTGACGCTCACCATAATTGCCACTATCCTCTACCACGTCCCTTTCCATTATTTGTGCTCTTCAGCATGCAAACACGCCCCATCATCTTATTCTCCTGTTTTCTCTTTTGTGCTCCTGCTTGGGCACAAGCTCCGGCATACAACACCTCGCCCGGAGACAGTATGAGTTATCGCGAGGTTACGGAGACGACTATTAGGCTTCAGACGCCTCAGGGTAACATAGCCGTCCAGTCTGCACACGATGCTACCATCACCCTTCGCTTTATCGAATCAGGTCTTGCTCACGCGTCGTATACAGCGCTCACCCTCAACATGGATATGCAGGGCCAATCGACTTCGCCAGATACTGATTCCATTCTTGATGTGCCTTATGTGCTGACCTTCCCCGCCAACGGTCGTATTGAAACCAATGAAACACCTGATTTCCCCGAGTCTATCCGAGAGATTACAGACCTTACACAACAGTTTGACGACTTTTTTCTGGTTCTCCCCGATGCTCTACTCACGACAGGATATGCTTGGACCGACTCAACGAGTACTGAAACTGAGACGATTCAAAGGCACATTAAAACCGGTCAATACGAAGTGGTTGGGGACTCGGTCGTGGTTGGTATCCCAGTAAAAGTGATCGCTGCAACGCTCACGTCTGTTATCACAACTACAGAAGACGGCCCGGCACCCGGCATGACAACGACGTCAGAATTATCGGGTACGGAGGAAGGCTTTTTCTTCTTTTCGCCGGAAAACGGTCTTTTTGTAGGTCGCATCCGTACGGGATTGATGACGGGAGAAATTCGCTATGAAGGCGGTCCACAAACGATGCGACTCCCTCAAGAAATGCGATATAAAAGCT
>CAYYHN010000594.1:0-3602 GCA_964471245.1 uncultured Rhodothermaceae bacterium
TTGGTGAGCGCCGCATTATTCCCCTCGCCAATCCGTTTTTTCCGCCAATTCCGCCGCCGCCAAGCGGCTCGTATTGGTATAAACTGCGCTAGCATGTCCTCCCTGTCGAGCCTTCGGAAACGCACTCTCGCGGGTGATCTCACCCTTGGGATCATCGCCCTCTTAGTGGTCGTCTTTGTCCTCACTGGGTCCCTGTACCTGATAATCACATCCACCCAAATTTCCCAAGAGCTCAAAGCCCAAGCCGACGATTACGCCGCACGTATCTCTGAGGTGCTAGCACGGCCGCTTTGGCATGTCTACGAGCAGGATGTGCAGGCTTTTGCCAAGATCTTCGCCGATCAAGAGCAGGTGGCCATGCTTGTAGTCGAGTCAGATGAAGGCAAAGTGCTGTTCGAACGGCGGCCTGCCGAAGAAGTCACCATCGACCCAGCATATTATCGCAGCGACATCATTCGTTATGTCGACGAGATCGAAGGAATCGACAACGTCGTGGGCTCCTTTGAACTGGTATTGTCGACGGAACGACTCCGCGACTTCCAGCACCAAGTTGTACTCAGCTTGTTCATTACGTTGCTATTGCTCGGCGTGACGGCTATTGGTGGTGTGGTGCTCTTTGTACAGCGTTACCTCACGCGACCACTGATGCAATTGCAGGCAGGTGTGTCGACCATTGCGCAGGGTGACTATCGCTACCGGTATCCCAAGCAAGAGCAAGTCGATCTGCAGGAATTTGCGGATGCCATCCATGCGATGGCCCAGACTATTCAAGCACGCAACGCCAGCTTGGAGCAAGCCCGCGACGAGCTCGAAGACCGTGTACGCCAACGGACCGAAGCGCTGCAAACGGTTAATGCGGAGTTGCGTACAGCTAAGGATGCCGCCGAGGCAGGTATCCAAGCACGTAGTGAGTTCTTGGCGATGATGAGTCACGAGATCCGTACCCCGATGAATGGCATTATCGGTATGGCAAGCATCCTCAAGGATACACCCATGACTGATGAGCAAAGTGACATGCTCGACGTCATTTATCGGAGCGGCGACACCTTGCTGGCAGTCATCAATGACATTCTCGACTTTTCGAAGATTGATGCCGGGCATATAGAGCTAGATGAGCATGCATTCGACCTACACGCAATGGTTGGCGATGTCATGGACTTGTACGCTCACTTGGCAGCGCGTAAGGGAATCGACCTGTCGAAAGACATTGCGACGAATGTGCCCAAACAAATCATCGGCGATGCGACACGACTACGCCAGATTCTGAGCAACCTAGTCTCCAATGCGGTCAAGTTTACAGAGGTGGGCGCGGTGCGTGTTCGTGTCACGGCGGCATCATCGGCACACCGGATGGATCCGAAACTGCTGCAGTTGACGTTTCGAGTGGAAGATTCGGGGATTGGTGTTGCACCTGAAAAAGCCAAACTGTTGTTTGAACCGTTCCGTCAAGCCGATGCTTCGACGACACGCCGCTACGGTGGCACGGGACTTGGACTGACGATTGCCAAAGCCTTGGTCGAAAACATGGGTGGAGAGATTGGTGTCGAGAGCGAAAAAAACAAAGGGGCCGTCTTCTCCTTTTCTGTGCCTATGCGTGCTGTAGAGGTGCTCAAGATGCGCCGTGCAACGCCGTCGCCAGCTGCACATGTGCCTGATGACCTTCGGGTGTTGCTGGTCGAAGACAACCTGTACAATCAGCAGGTGCTGATTGTGATGTTGAAGCGCTTGGGCGTCCACGTAGACACGGCGGAGAATGGCGTTGAGGGTGTCGAAGCAATCCGTACGCAACCCTACGATGTAGTGCTCATGGACATTCAGATGCCAGAAATGGATGGCGTAACGGCGACCCGCACGATTCGTGCTCTGAAGAATGAAATAGCGCAACCGTACATCATTGCCTGTACGGCCAACGCCATGCTTGGCGATCGCGAGCGTTACTTGGCAGCCGGTATGGACGAATACTTGAGCAAGCCCGTCCAGTTGGATACCCTACATCGCATGCTGCTTCGCTTCGCCAATGTGCGTGCCCCGCAATAGATTTTTGTGTGACAAAGCTGTTTTGGAAAAACACGGTGCCCTTTGGTCTGTGCTGACCAGAGGGCACCGTTTTGTCTAGCTCGCTCATGGTGCGCGCTTGTGTTGCGGCATCAGGTAACGATGGATAAGTGGCATCACAGCATAAACCATGATTGGTACCATCATTGCGTTCATCACGAGCGTCCGAAGGAAAACGGGTTGCTCCGCAAGCAGCGGCTCGGCAGCAAGGGCCACCAAGGTCAGCACGGGGTAGACCCCAAGCCACGTCAGCAAAGCAAGGCGATGGCGATTGACAGATTGCATGAGGTGTGTTGCCGTTAAACGAGCACGCTTTCGTCTCCGAGCACTTGGTCCCATGTAGCCACGTTCTCCTCGAGGTGTGCTACAGATGTGGTGCCGGGGATGACGATGATGTTGGGAGAACGCTGGAGCAGCCACGCCAGTGCTTCTTGCGCCGGGAGCTTGGCCCCGCGCGCCATCGGGTTGGCCCCGAGCGGACCGTATGGGATGAACGCGATGCCCCGCTCAGCCGTGTAGTCGACCAGCGCGTCATAGCGTCGCTCGGCTTGGTTGTAGCGGTTTTGCACTGATGCGATCGGCGCAACCGAAAGCGCTCGCTCCAGTTGGTCTTGGTTGACGTTCGAGAGACCGATCAGACGAATCTTTCCAGCTTGCCGCGCCTGCTCTAGCCCGCCGACGGATTCCTCGATGGGCACATTGGGATCGACGCGGTGCAATTCAATGCGCTCGACTTTCAGCGTCTGCAGGGCTTCATCGATTTCTCGAAGCAGCGTTTCTGGTGAGCCATCCACAGTGATACGACCCGGCGCAGGCTTGTCGACGCCGCCTTTGGTTGCAATGACGACGCCCTCGGCGTATGGGTGGAGGGCGTCGGCGAGGATGCGGTCGGCCCAGAGGGGACCGTACGACCGGGCCGAGTCGAAGAAATTGACGCCGAGTTCGGCGGCGCGGCGAAGTAGGGCTTGGCCAGCGTCCCAGTCCTGGTACGGACCGAAGTTGCCGGGTTGGCCCGTCAGGCGCATGGCACCGTAGCCGATGCGGTTTACGTCGAGTTGGTTGCCGAGGCGGAAGGTTGGGTTCGTTGTCATGATTGAATACCGATTGGGTTGTGGTTGTGTTGACTGGCCCCAATATGCGTCCATTTTGTATTACGCGGTAGAGGAATAGTTTGAGTATTAGTTATGCATATTACGTATGAGCAAGCCACTAGATCGTCTGACCCTATTGGCAACCTTTGTGCGCATTGCCGAAGCGGGCAGCCTTAGCGCGGCAGCCCGTGACCTTGGTCTGACGCAGCCCACCGTGAGCCGCCACCTCGTCGCGCTCGAAACGCGACTGAAGACCCAGCTTGTCCGTCGGACCACGCACGAATTGGCTTTAACAGAAGCGGGCCACCAACTGCTCGCCGATGCCCGCCAGATGCTCGACGGGTGGGAAGCGCTGGCAGAGAAACATCTCGCCACAGCCACAACCATGCGAGGCCCGATCAAGGTGGTGGCACCCATTGCCCTAGGCCAACTCGCCCTCGCGGACTTCGCCGTCCA
>CAYYHN010000595.1:0-3601 GCA_964471245.1 uncultured Rhodothermaceae bacterium
CTTTCTGTTGCAAATCGTGCGCGTTCGCTTCGCTTTCAGCTACAGCGTCTTCCACCTTTTTCTCAACACCTGCTTTTTCCGATTCGAGTGCCTCCTGCGCGGTACGCATGGTTGTTACCATACGGTTGAATGCCCGCGTGAGTTCACCGACTTCATCGCTACTTTGGACGGCGACCTCAACAGTCAGGTCACCATCGGCTACCTTTGATGCGCCTTGGTGTAGCGCCAAGATGGGCTGTGCAATAACACGCGCGAGTAAAAGTGCCAGCCCCACCACACCGAGCAGAATCAGCAAGCCAATCACAACAAAACGCGTTAGGAGTGCACCAACGGCAGCGAAGGCCTCTGTTTCATCAATCTCAGCTAACAACACCCAGTCGAGCCCGGCAATGTTGAGCGGCTGGTAGGCACTCAGCACCGAGATGCCACGATAATCATCGATAATCATTTCACCGCTTTTGCCAGCTAAAGCGGCCTGCGCGGCATCCGTCTCGATGCGTTGCAGCAGCAATGATGTGCCAAGCTGCTCGATTTCGTTGAGCGTTGTAGCGTCGTACCCTGCTTCTTCTAAGGTGGCTAAATAGCTCGCTTCATCTTCGAGCAAGAAACGAGATAGGCTCCTCATCTTTTCATCCGCCCCGACTAGGTACGTCTCGCCGCTGTCGCCTAGGCCACTGCCCTGCCAATTGCCGCCGCTCGTCATCACGGCATTAATGCGATCAACAGGCATCTGGAAGATGAGGACGCCGATTCGCTCATCGCCATCGAAGATGGGCGAGGCAATAAATGAGGCAGGTGCGTGGTACGACGGCGTGTACGGTTCGAAATCCTCAAGGTGCACAGTCGTTGGCTCAGTCGCGTTACGCACAGCACGGAAGGCCTTGGCAAAGTTGGTCTCCTTATACGGCCCCGTCAACAAGCTCGTGGCGTAGTCCACTTCTTTGAAGACGCTGTAGACAATGTGTCCGGTCTCGTCATCAACAAGGAAGATGTCGTAGTACCCAAACCGCTGGAGGTAATCGCGAATGGGGGGATGATAGTAGGCATGCGTGGTGCTATACGTACTCCCATCAGGCGCTTGGGTCTGGCTGTCCTTTTCGCCAACTGGATTGGGGTTGTCCGAAAGGTAGTGAAACTGAAGGTAGCGCTCTACATCTGATGGCGGCCAAAACGGCTCAATGGCATAGGTGCTGCCAGTATTGGCTGCCAAGTGGGGTATAAAGTTGGTTTCATAATACTCTGTTAGGCTAGCGTCCCATACAGCCCGCTCGTCCTCTGACCATCTAGACGCCGCCAGTTCGTTGAAGTCGGTTTTGAATGCCCGCATGGCGTCAACCACCATCCAGTTGCCAGAAAAAGTGGTCACTTGGTCACGGATCTTCTCAAAGTAGTCTTCAACCTGATTCGCTTTGTTGGTGCGAACGGCAATCAGTTTGTCGAAAGCAGATGCCTCCAGAGCAACTTTTGCGGACGAATAGCTCATCCAACCAAGGATCCCCACGCTACCTGCACCAATTAAGAACAGCGCTACTAGGAGGCGTGTACGAATCTGTAGGCGATTGAAAATATGCATAATGTAAAGCAACTCATACGACAGGAAGCTTACCCCACAAGCGGCATGTGGTCAGTTTCTTGTCATGGTAATGGAGAGGATGGACGGGAGGAGAAGGGGTGGTAAATACACGCATGTCTCGTTCGCTTAGAGGGTCGAACGAGACATGCGCTAGGCACCGGTTGGTTGATGCTAGAATGCAAAACCAAGGCCGCCGTAGACCGTATTGGTGTCGAACAACTCCTGATAGGTGGCGTCGAGGCTGTGCTGGAAGCTCAGCGAAGGCGTGAGCTCGACGGGACCAAACGCGAGGGTACGTGCCACGGAGAAGCCGACGTGTGAGAGGTTGCGCTCGCCCGAAGCGAGGACGTAGCCATTGTCGAAGCCGACAGCAGCAGCCATATCCCATGCGCCGACACTCTGACCCACGCCTACCTCGGCGTAGAACCCTTGGATGTCGCCATCCGCTTTGCTGCCATCGAAGTCCCATGCAAGGAGCAAGCTAGGCTGCAATGGTAGTGGAGCGGCGACTGTAGCGTAGAGTTCCTGTGTAGGATTCCATGCCAACCCATCGGCGCCTGGTGCTGGGAATGTATAGAAGGTGTAGCCAAAGCTAGCGTCGAAGCCGTTAATAGGTGCAGCATAGCTGACCGTCAGATCGGCTTCGTTGAAGTGCGTCTTATCGCTGACCGCAGCACTTTGCGGGTCTAGGTTGCCAAAAAACGTGACGGCAACACGCTCCCATGCTACTTCGACGGTTGGTTGGAGCACGGAACCACTGGAGAGCTTCTCACCGCGCCACATGTAGCGGCTGTTGGCATCGAGCGAGGCACTGAGGGTTGCCTGGCCATAAACCATGGGAGCACAAAGGAGAAGCAGCAAGCCACCCATGAGGCAGCGAACGGATTGAGAAAGATGAGATGACATCGGTACTTCGGATAACGTTCGTGAAAAAACAATCCCAGATTCGGGATTCTTCCCACACGGTTATCGGCACAGCATCTTACACCTTTAACTTTTTGTCAGCTTGGGTCTTTGGCGTCTCCGTTCGTGAAAAAGTTGTCACAATCCAAACAGCCTCTAACTCCTAGTCTGAGCGCAATGCTGGGCTTATTCACGAGAGGCCACGGCTTGCGCCAATGCTTCTTGGAGGTCATGCACACGAATCGGCTTGGCAACATGGGCATCCATCCCAGCTTCGCGACAGGCGGCGTGCGCCTCGGCATCGTCATTGCCGGTTAAGGCTATGATCCAAGGCTGCTGCATATCATGCGCACGTTGGCGAAGGAGGCGTGTCGCTTTGAGGCCATCCATCCGCGGCATATGCATGTCCATCAGAATGATGCGATATGGATGTGCTGCAAATGCGCTTAATGCTTCTGAGCCGTCGGAAGCTACATCGACTTCATACCCTAATTGCGCCAGTAACCGCACTCCTACCTTTTGGTTGATGACATTGTCTTCTACCAAAAGCAACCGCTCGGGCGATGGCAACGGCGTTGGAACAGCTTCTTCTTGGTCCGAAGTCAGGTTCGCATCGTTATCCTGAGCAGTATCCGTCATGAACGCATCTGGCGTATGGGGATCCAAGGGCACTTCAAACCAGAAGGTGGTACCTGCTCCCAATGTGCTCTCCACACCGATGTGCCCCTCCATCAGATGTATAAGGCGCTGACTGATCGTCAGCCCTAGCCCAGTTCCTCCATAGCGGCGTGTCGTTGAAGCATCCACTTGCCTAAACGCCTCGAACAGAAGGTGCTGCTTGTCCTGTGCGATACCGATCCCCGTATCTTGTACCTCAAACCGCACAGCATCGTTAGCTTGGTACACGGATATGTTAATATTGCCCTTTTCTGTGAACTTAATGGCATTGCTGACTAAGTTGATGAGCACTTGCCGGAGCCGTGTGACATCGCCGACCACCTGTTGCGCCACCTCTGGGGCAATGTGGTAGTTGATGGCGAGGTTTTTCTGGCGCGCACGCTGCATAAACAACTCCACCGAATCGCGCACACAATCCGCCAAGTCGAAGGGATATCGCTCTAGTTC
>CAYYHN010000596.1:0-3600 GCA_964471245.1 uncultured Rhodothermaceae bacterium
CCATACGCATGAGCATCTGCTTGCCATCCGCCGATAGGGTCGCGAAGCCCACGCCGCTTGCGTATTCCTCGGCCTTGCGCTTCTCCAGTGTGAACTTGTGGATGGTCAGGCCCGGACTGCGCGGCACCCGCTCGCCGATGAATACCGCGCCTTTCGGGCCGGTCATCGTCATCGTATAGTTGCGTACGGGGAGCGGCAGCGCCAACGTCCGGCGGTCGATGCCGTCGAAGTCGATGCGGACGCCGTCCTCATCTTCCTCGGCTTCGCTGTCGTCGTCCGTAGACTCTTCTTCGCCCTCTTCCTCTTCAGCCGCAGTGTCTTCTTCCTCGTCGCTTTCCGGTGGGAAGGGCGTGGGGTCGCCGTCGCGGAGGATGACCACGTAGGCGCCATGCGAGGGGCGCGCCTGCATTGCACTCGTGTTGGCCCAGCCCGAACCGAGGGCGACATCGGTGCTGGCGAGGAAGTAGAGGTGCCGTCCGTCACGGTCCCACGACGGCGCGAAGGCGTCTGCTAGCGGATCGGTGAGGGCACGCGTCATGCCTTCCTCAGCCGACCAAACCGTCACGCGGCGGTAGTTGTTGGGCGCGGTCTTGGCATAAGCCAGCCACTTCGAGTCCGGCGACCACGCGAGGCGCATCCGGCCACGCTCCATGTTGGTGCCGCCCGTATCGACGGTCTGGACCTCCCCCGATGCAACGTTTACCACGCGCACCCGCACATCATCATCGACGAAGGCGATGTGGCTGCCGTCGGGCGACCATGTGGGCTCCCAGCCGAGCTTCGATTCGCCGAGATCGATACGGCGCGGCGTGTCCATGCCATCCTGCGCAGCGATCAACAGGCCATACCCTTCGCCGCCTGCATCCGAGAACCACGCGACCTCACCGCCTTTCGGCGACCAGATGGGGCGGCGGTCGGCCGTGTCGGAACTGCGTGTCAGGTTGCGTGCATCGCCGTTCTCGACGGGGACAGTGAAGATCTCGCCGCGTGCTTCAAACACCGCGCGCTTGCCCGTTGGCGAAAGCGCCGCAGAGGTGGCCCGGCTGTTGACGTTCTCCCAGCGTGCCTCGGCCCACGGAAAGTCGCCGCGTACGGTGATATCGAGTTGCTGCGTGCTGTTTGTGGCTGGATCCATGAGATGGAGGTAACCATCGCGCTCGAAGGTCAGCATGCCGTCGCCTGCCGAGAGCGTCTTGACATCGGCCCCGGTAAATTCGGTGCGCTGCGTGAGGGTGCCTGATGCAGGATCGTACGACCAGACGTTCATCGTCCAGTCGCGGTCGGAGAGGAAGTAGATGGTGTCGCCGAGCCAGACTGGGTGGATGTCGGTGCTGCGCTTGTTGGGTAGCCACGTCTCCCCGAGGTCTTCGAGGTCCATCAGCACCAGCGACGTGTTCTGGCCACCTCGGTAATCCTGCCACTCGACATCCCAACGATCCATACGATCGAGGATGATGCGATCGCCGTCGGGGGCGTAGGAGCCATTGGTCGCCCACGGAGCCGGGAGCACCTCGGAGGGGCCGCCGTCTTTCGAGACGGTCCACAGCCGGTCGTAGTTGGTTGGTGCGGTTTCGCGGCCGGAGGCATAGAGCACATGCGCCCCATCGGGCGTCCACCCGCGTGCCCGCGACGACGACGGGTGCCACGTGAGCCGGGTGGGCGTGCCCCCCTCAGCAGGAACAGTATAGACGGCGTTTGTGCCCGAGCGGTTGGACGTGAAAGCGATCAACGCGCCATCGGGCGAAAAGTGCGGCGTGCTTTCGGTCGCCGGGGTGCTCGTCAGCCGACGGGCCTCGCCGCCGTCGCGATCAGCGACCCAGAGGTCGCCGCCATAGATAAACGCGACGTGGTCGGCGCTGATGGTAGGTTGACGAAGCAGACGAGTGCCTTGGGCTGCTGCGATCTCCACAACAAACAGAAGCAGGACCAGTAGCAAAACGGTACGGCGCATAGGGCAAAGGGAAAGTGGGCGGAAGGATGCGGACGACGTCCCACAAAGTACGCATTTGTCCTTATGAAAAAAGCCCTTTTGTGTACGTCTTCAAGGCCTTGCGGCCATGAAATGTAACAGTCTGTTCTGCTAGAGTTGCAAGCTTACACGTCCGGCCTTGTAGCCAGAAATGCCTCGAGTTCCGCTTCGAACAGCAGCACCAAGTCAGGGTCCATGAACGGGTAGTCATCCATGATGTCGAGCACGTTCAGTCGCTTGTGTACAAGCAGGCGTCCAAACCGAGCCTTTAATCGATCACGATGCTTGGGCTCCATGACATAAATCACGTCAGCCCAGTGTATATCATGGGCTGTTACCTGTTTTTTTGCGCTTGGGCTTGTCCCTGCGGAACGGCAAGCCAGCAATGGATGCTTACTCCAAACTTTTTCTCCCGTAGGGCTTCGCCACTGGTTGCGACTACAAACAAAAAGGATGTGGAGCCTATCCTGCATAGAGGAAGATTTTTTAGTTGATTAGCCTTTTCCCGCATTTACGTTTTCGAAGTCATACGCCAACCAAGTGCACGTATCGTATCGACGCGTTCATGCTTCCATTTGGCGTAGGGCAGCGGGATGATGCGGAGCCCCGCGCGGTGAAACATTTGGTAGCGCTCGCGTGGAAAAATGGCTTCGAATGCACCGGGGTACCCGACAAGGTCGATGCCAAACGTCTGGCCGTCTTTAGCAGCGACGAGATCAAGCGTGAGCCCGGCTACGGGGTAAGCTGTCCATGTCTGGAAGCCATCGGCTTCTAGTGCTTGCTTCACTTCCAGGAGGAAGCGTTCATTGGCGTGTGGGTAAGGCCGATGCACTGGCGTAGAGGCCGCAGCAGCATAGCTGAGATACCGCCCCAATACGTCATCAGCGGCGAGCCCATTGGGGGTGAGCGAGACGAACACGTCTTGCCGGATGCGGGCCCGTGTGATGGCGACGTTGAACACGTCGGCACGGTTGATGAAGCGCCGTGTGCTCGGATGCGCATGGGGGTCGAGCGCAAAGGAGAGGTACATCACGTCGCGCTCTTCGCCTTGGAACGTGTGCGCCGTGCCAATCATGATGCGATGCTTCTCGAACTGGACCAGCGTGATCCGTTGGGTCAGCAGGTCGGCGATGTGATTGGCTTGGCTACGAAAAGGCGACAGAATGCCGATGCTCCGGCAAAATGCTGCGCCCACGTGGTCTTCTTCGGCGATGTGCGCCACCACGGCATCGACCAACCGCGCCGCTTCGGCGACGTTGACGCCCTCGGCATCGCGGGTGCCACCAACTTCGTGCACGACAATCCCAGCTTGTTCTCGGCGGAGGGGGCGTTGCGTCATAATGCGCAGGCGGCCGCCGTAAAACACCTCATTGCTAAAGCCGATGATGCTGGGAACACTGCGGTAGTGTTCATTGAGAAAGGTAACCTGCTGCTGATCCGTAATGCGCTCGTTGGCAAGGTCGAGCACACTCTGGCTGCGGTAGTCAAGCGCTTCGGGGTCGATGCCATGCTGTTTGGCGAGCGCGGCCTGCTGGTTTCGCGCTAAAAAAGAGAGGTGCCGGAGTTGGTTGGGATCGCCAGTGATGACCACGCGCCGTGCACGTTGGAAGAGCGGTAGCACACTGGCGAGG
>CAYYHN010000597.1:0-3598 GCA_964471245.1 uncultured Rhodothermaceae bacterium
AATGGCCGACCCTGCGCTGTTCCACGAACTTCGCCCGCTCGTACGCAAGGCGATGGGCATTGAAACCAACGACACGCCCCGTGCAGGTCGCAAACCTCGGCACATTCCGACCCATTTTGCGTGGAGCCAAGGCACGCTCAACCAAGTGCAAGTACTCCCAGAAGAAGGGCGTACGCGTGTAGAAGGGCGTGGTCGCTGGGGCACGATGGCGACCGCGGTATACGGCAGCTTTGGCGTGGCAGGGCTGCTTGTTGCTTCGGTTCTCACCGCTGTGCTCCAACCGGCAGGTCTTGCCACAGCAGGCATCTACGGCGGTGCACTTGCGGCCTCATTGCTTACAGGCCGTGCGTTCTGGGCACGCTGGGCGCGGCGTACCCGCACCCGTCTTCATAACGCTGTGCAAGCTGTTGCACGGCATCTGGTACAGCAACGCCCTATACCAAAGGTTACAACAACTGGAACAACCACGGCAACAACTACTCCGCCCCTGCCCCTACCCGATACAGCGCCCTCAATTGAGGCTACACCTCCTAGGTCAGAACACTCGCATCGGACACGTTAATCGGTGTAGCCTGCTTAGGCGTGTAGCTTTTCAGTGCCTTACGAATCGCCTCGATCTTTACGGGCTTGCTGATGTAGTCATCCATGCCTGCCTCTAAGCAACGCTCGCGGTCGCCTTGCATTGCGTTAGCCGTCATCGCTACAATCCGCGGCTGCGGACCCTTGGTATGTGCCCGGATGCGCTTGGTCGCACTGATGCCATCCAACTCGGGCATCATCACATCCATAAACACGATGTCGTAGGGTTTTTGCTTCAGTGCTGCCAAGGCCTCCAAACCATTTGCTGCCAAGTCGACCTCATATCCCAACCGCTTGAACATCTGCAGCGCTACCTTCTGGTTGATCACGTTATCCTCAACTAGCAGTAGGCGTAGCAAAGGTTTCGTTTTTGCTAGATCAACGGCTGCAGGCAAAAGTGCGTTTTGCCGCTCTTCAGCCACACGATCGGTGCTCGTAACCAGCATGAAAAGGTGCCGCAACAAGCTCTTCAGTTTGACCGGCTTCGTCATGAGTCGGTCGAAATGGCGACGCTGATCGGGTGAGAGGTGGCCAATCGAGCTCAATAGAATCAGCGGCACATGCTCGTCGTGGACGCGGATTTTTTCTGCGAGGTGTGCACCATCCATCTCTGGCATTTGCATGTCGAGGATGGCAACATCACATGTACCGCCACCGCCTAACCATGCAAGTGCTTCGGCACCGCTACTTACTGTGATCACCTCCATATCGCGGCATGAAAGGAAGTCGTACAAAATGCGGCGATTGGTCGCATAATCATCTACCACCAACACCCGTTTCCCCGCTAATTTGCGAACGTCCGGTGGAGCCGTTAGCGTCATCGGTTCAGCCCCGCGCAAGTGGACGGTAAACTGGAACGCAGAGCCTTCACCCAATGTGCTTTCTACCCAAATGCGTCCACCCATCAGCGTCACGAGATGCCTGCTGATAGTTAGCCCGAGCCCGGTACCGCCATATTTACGCGTGGTGGACGCATCGGCTTGGGTGAAGGCATCGAACAATGTATCCAACCGCTCAGCAGGAATGCCAATACCTGTGTCACGAACCAAGAGGTGCAAGACACAATCATCTGGATCATACGCTACACTTGCAGGGCCAACCCGAGCTTGTATCTCTTCAGCAGCACGGCGCACCTCGACAACAATCTCACCGGCATCTGTAAACTTAACGGCGTTGGCAAGCAGATTGACCAAAACCTGTCGGATCCGAGTGATGTCGCCGGTCAGATAGCTCGGCACATCGTCGGCGATGACATAGGCCACCTCAAGTCCTTTCTCCATCGCCTGAGCAGAGATGAGGTCGAAGGCTTCCTCGACACACATGTATAAGTCGAAGGGCTGCTCTTCCAACTCGATGCGGCCGGCTTCGATTTTTGAGAAGTCGAGGATGTCGTTTATGATGGTCAGCAGCGTATCACCACTGGTCCGAATTGTCTGCACGTAGTCCTGTTGCACATCATTCAGCTTAGTTTCCTGCAGCAGGCTCGTCATACCAATCACTCCATTCATAGGAGTGCGAATCTCGTGGCTCATGTTGGCAAGAAACTCACTCTTTGCTTTTGCAGCCGCCTCTGCTGCATCACGGGCTGCTTCCATGGCTGCTTCGGCCTCCTTCCGCTCCGTGATGTCGACCAAACTAATCAGATTGAAAACACGTTGGTTTTGTTGAATGCGCCGTACTGCGACATCTGCCCAAAAGGCCGTTCCAGCCCCGTCACGTAGTTCAATCGGTCGAGGCACACCATCCGCCTGTTCGTTCCTTGTTGGTATGGCTGGTGCGAGGAGCCTCCCCAATTGTTCGACACTGCTCGCGGCCATCAGTGCGAGGGACGAGGGATTGCATTGGAGAATAGCACGCGTTTGTGCGTCCATCAGAACAATACCATCTCCTACACTCTCGAATACGATTTGCAACTTCGCTTCCTGATCGCTGATGGCATGAAGCATCCGCATCCGGTACTTCATCAACAAATAGGTCATGATGCTTGTAGCGATGATGACCAATATGAGGTAGGCCCCGCTTATAGCCTCAGCTTCGGTCTGACTCAAGGCCCACAAAACCGCTGAGACGATGATTCCGAAGTAGACGAGTAAGCTGCTCAATCGCTCGAAGAACAGGCAGCTAACAAAGAGTGCGAGCAAAAAACCCATGCACGACTCTGTACTGAATGCATTGAGATGCATCAACCAAACCACCCAAAGTGTCGCACCTGTCGCTACGGGATAGATAACCCACTCGGGCTCTTCTTGTAACCGCTTAATCCAGAAGGATAAACCGAATGCGACATAGTACACCATTGCGACCAGTGCCCTTGCCCACAAAGGGTCCGTTTCGTCGATGCTACCATCAAGACGCCGTACGACACCCAAGACTAAAATGAGGGTGCCACCTACAAGAGCAAGGAGCCTGTAAATGCGTAAAGTCTGAGAAGCTGACTGCATGTAAAACCGGAAAGTATTGCCTTTACAATGGTTCTCAGAGTGGTAGGCTTGGTCGATTTGAGCGTATTGCGCTATTTGTCAAAGCGCATGCCAACTCTGCTGCCATCAAGACAGCCACGTTGCCATGGCGTCAGACTACTCTGCCAACATTTCGGGCACGGCTATCCTCCTACCTGACACCCTATCTGCAGACATGAAACCCTGACACACACTGTTAACAACTTTGCAGCAATAGTGGCAGTATGGTCCTACTGGCACACCGCTTGTTACCAAACAGAGCAACACACAACCTTAAATGTGAACAAAACTAAGCCAAAATAAAATAGAAGCTTAGCACGCACAAACGTGCAACGTGTTCTATTTCAAACAATCAACTGCACTATACAGTCATGAGAAGCCTCATCCACTATTCTCCACTTGCCGATAACCGTGGCCTCCAGCGCGAATTTGATCGGCTGTTCAACGAATTTTTCCCTGCGACTTCGAAGCACACCAACAGCAATGAAGTGGCAACTTGGACACCGCGCGTCGACCTTGGTGAAAATGAGCAGGGATATGTCATTCGCGTAGACCTGCCT
>CAYYHN010000598.1:0-3591 GCA_964471245.1 uncultured Rhodothermaceae bacterium
CAGCGTCTCATTGCCAGCGCCACTGGCACCCGTTGTAAACTCAATATTCGGTTCGTCGAGGAAGACCTGTGGCCCGGCGGGATCAAACGAAAGTTGCAGCGCCTGTGGGCCATCGACGATGGTCACGCCGCCGACGTTGATGGTGTAGCCGAGGTTACCTTCGGGCTGGACGCGAATCGGCAAGAAGTCCGCCAAGTCTTCGATCAGGTTGTCGCGGCGGTCTTCCGCAGCAAAGTCTGGTGCGCCACTCGAACGGTTCGTCTGGATCTGCACATTCAGTTCGGCAATCTCGGTCAGGAGTTCGTTGACATCTTCGATGCCGCTCTGCATACTGATCTGCGTCTCTTCCTGCAAGAGTTGGATGTCACGGTCGAGTTGCTGGAAGGCACTCGTGAGGGCTTGGCCATTGGCAACCAGCGCGCTTCGTGTGCTGGGTTCGTGTGGATTATCGACGACATCGCGCCAAGCATCCCAAAACGAGCCGAGCTGGTCTTGCAGCGAACTGTCGCCGCTCGGAAAGAGGCTCTCGAGTGTACTGAGGACACGCTGCTCTTCGAGGGCCGAACCGTAGCCACTTTGCGCCTCCCACATGGAGCGCTGCATCAGGCTATCCTTCATCCGCTCGTAGGCTTGGATCGAAGCTCCTGCGCCGGGACTGTTCGAGGGATAGGCGCTGGCCACGAGCCCCGTCGCGACCTGCGATTCCGTCTGCATCGTGACGCGGCGGCGCTTATACCCTTCCGTGTTGGCATTGGCCACGTTCTGCCCCACCACGTTCATCGCGGCGTCCAGTGTCCGGAAAGACCGGCGACTGATCTGAAAGAGCGAGTTGAGGCTCATGGCTGGGCGGTTGATTCATAGCGTGGGCTATCCCACGTGGTCGAGCATCGAACGTTGCGTGCTAGGCCGGGCGAGGTAGCCTCCGGCGGTGTAGGCTGCGGGCTGCGGCGGTGCACCGATGCTCGTGGCGGCTTGCACCAGTTGGCGGCTGAGGCGCGCGGCGTATTGCAAAGCATACTCCGCTTTCTCTGCTGCCCGTCCGGTTGCCTGCGCGGCGGTACGTACGGCTTGGCGCTGTTGGCGCAACGCTGCTGCTTCGTTAGCCAACCCCATCGTCTGCAAGCCATCGGCGATCTGCACAAGCGTGACTTCGTCACCGAGGCGAAGCAGGCGACCAAGGAGGCGCATCTGCCGTTCGCGTTGCTGCCGTGAGCGTTCCAGCTCCCGGGTTGCTTCACTGACCGCATCGGTCGTATCGGAAAGCTGTTCCGGTTGCTGCGCCTTTAGCGCCGCCAGATACTCCGAAAAGCACCCTTGGAGACGTTCCAGCACGTTCAGTTCTGCTACCAGTGCTTTAAGCACGTTCTGTGCCAAGCTGGCAAGTCCGTTCAGATTCGGCATGGTTCCCGTTCGATTTAGCGAGGCGTCGTATCGTGGATTCGTTAACCCATTGTGAGGCCGGTGTCCTCGATAAGGGGTTGTTCAGGCGGCATCTCGGGCAATGGCGCTTCGTCGGTGCGCACGCCCCATTGGCGCAACAGCATCTCGCGAATGCCCATCGCCCCAGTTTCTACGAGATGCTCGGTCAACACATCAGCCATCACATCACCTTGCTGCTGACTGTAGCTGTCCATCCACCCCGGCCCCTCATCTCCTGCTAGCGACTGCTCGAACAAGCCTTTCGTCATCTCTGAGACGAACTGCTTCACCAAGATGTGCTCGAACTGCTCCGCCGCTTCCTCCGGAGTCTGCCCCGCTGGCGGCCCCGTCGGCACCGAAGGCATCGCCGCACTCATTGGATTGTTGCTATTGATCGTCATCACTTTTCGTTCGTGATTTGCGGTTCGTGATTCGTAGTTCGTGATTTGTGATTCGCGGTTCGGTATTGATTACCCAAACCTACCACACGTTCATACTCCCAGCCTCCCACACGCCCATACTCCCAACCACCCACACTCCCCAAACCTCCCATACTCCTACAGAATCACGAGGTCGCCTTGGAGTGCACCTGCACGGTCGATTGCTTGGATGATGGCGATCACATCGCGGGCAGTAAGGCCAAGTTGGTTAAGGGAAGCAGCAAGTTGGTTGACATCGGTATCTTGTGGCAAGACGATAGACCGTGTCCCTTCTTCTTCAACCGTTGCAGCACCCGAATTCGCTACGACGGTTTCGCCATTCGAGAACGGGGCAGGCTGGGAAACAAGCGGGTCGGCTTGGGTTGAGATGACGAGGCTGCCGTACGTGATCATCACTTCGCTGATACGGACATTGCCCCCTGAAACGATGGTGCCCGTCCGCTCATTGACCACGATGCGCGCCGGGATGTCGACGTTGACCGTGAGGCGTTCCATTGCCGCTAAGAACATGGCGTTGCTGCCCAACTGTTGCGGCACGTTCACCCGGACCAATCCAGCGTGCTCCACGGTCGCAGCATCAGCAAACTCCGCGTTGATGACACCGGCAATGCTAATGGCATTGGTGAAGTCGGGACGCTTGAGCACAAGGCCAAGCGTGTTGCTGGCGTTCAAATCGAACTGGATGCCTTGCATCACCTGTCCACCGTTGGGCACGCGGCCTGTGTTGGTATGGTTTACTTGCACCGATGACCCAAAGGTGGCCGCCAGCACCGAACTCGTCGACACCGGACCAGCAGCCATCACAAACATTTCGCCCGTCATTGCATCGAGCAAGGGCGTTTGCAGGAGGATGCCGCCGGATAGGGACTTGGCGTCTCCCAGCGCGGAGACCGTTACATCGAGCAAACTGCCGGGTGCGCGAAACGGATCGAGGGTCGCCGTGACCATAACCGCCGCGACGTTGCGCGCTGAAAGCTGCTCAGGACTCACCGTGATGCCGAACCGCTCCAGCATGTTCACGATGCTGTTGACGGTGTACGGCGAACCACGGGTGCCACGGGCACGGTCCCCCGTCCGATCGAGACCCGCCACGAGCCCGTACCCTGTCAACTGCTTTGGCACGGCTCCTTCCACCGTCACCATGTCTTTGAGCCGCGTCGACTGCGCCTGCCCAACAGCAGCAAGCAGCACCATCAACACAACAAACGTACTTAAGTATTTCATAGGGATGGACCGTTGGCCTTTGGCTCTTGGCCGTTGGGTTCACGTATCTCCCCTCCTTAGACAAGGAGGGGCTGGGGGTGGTTGGATTTTGCCGAAAACCATTCCCGTTCTACCACCCCTGTCCCCTCCTTGTCCAGGAGGGGAACTTGACCTGCTACGTCGTGCATTCAGACATGAGCGCAGCTCAATAGCATTGCTTCGTTAGCTCCCGCCGGTAGCGGCGGTGGCGCCAAACGCGGCGGCGGCACCAAGAACGATCAGGCCACCAATACGGACGAGGCGGCCGGGCTTCTTCAGCGAACGACCGATGCCTCCAGCGCGGGTGTATTCGATGGTGGCGTTGGCAATCTTGTAGGACATGATGCTGTTGTCCGTGCGGACATCGCTGCGGCGCACCAAGCCATTGACTTTCATCACGTGCGTTTCGCCGTTCACATTGAGGCGGCGTTCCCCCGCGATGAGCAAGTTGCCCGCACCATCGACTTCTTGGATCATAGCCGTCATCATG
>CAYYHN010000599.1:0-3581 GCA_964471245.1 uncultured Rhodothermaceae bacterium
CACGACGCACCACAACGCGCTCGGCATGCAACTCTACATGCGCATTGCCGATGAGTTGTATCTTAAGCGCCTCATTGTCGGCGGCTTCGATGGCGTCTACGAGATCGCGAAGGACTTCCGCAACGAAGGACTCAGCCGGTTCCACAACCCGGAGTTCACCATGTTGGAGTTCTACGTCGCGTACAAGGACTACAACTGGATGATGCGCTTCACGGAGCAGATGCTGGAGCGCGTGGCGATGGCCCTACACGGCACCACCGACGTGCCCGTTGGCGAGCACACCATCTCGTTCAAAGCCCCCTGGAAGCGCCTGCCGCTCTTTGAAGGCATTCAGCAGGAGACCGGCTACGACCTCTACGGCAAAGACCGCGATGAGGTCGCTGCCGCTGCCAAGGCGTTGGGTCTAGAGATCGACGACAGCATGGGTACGGGCAAGCTGATCGACGAGATCTTCGGCGAGTTCGTGGAGCCTAAGCTCATCCAACCAACGTTCATCATCGACTACCCCGTCGAACTCAGCCCGCTGACGAAGAAGCACCGTAGCAAGCCGGGCTTGGTGGAGCGGTTCGAGGCGATGTGCAACGGGAAAGAACTGTGCAATGCTTACAGCGAACTCAACGACCCCATCGACCAGCGGGAACGGTTCGAATCGCAAGCTGCCCTCCGCGCAGCAGGTGATGAGGAAGCTATGCAGATCGATGAGGACTTCATCCGTGCCCTCGAATACGGCATGCCACCCACCGCTGGGATTGGTATCGGCATCGACCGCCTTGCGATGATCATGACGAACCAAGAATCTATTCGCGATGTCATTTTCTTCCCGCTGCTTCGACCTGAAGAAGAAAGCACGGAGCAAACCGACACCGCATCTACCTAACCAAAATACCCGCAATCGGGTATTGGGAGCATACGGGTACCATGGTAGCTTGCTAGAAAGAGGCCAGTACATCTGGCAAGCTTTATGGTACTTGCTGTGAGGTCGTCGCAAATATTTTCCATGTCATGACGTCCTTGGTGTAAGGCCTCAGCCTGCGTCTTGTGGGGAGACGCGGGCTTTTTTATGGCTATATGGTCGGTGCGCGACTTCGTAGTGCTCTCGCCTTTTCTGGTCCGAAGAGCCAATACACGAATGTTTCAAGGCTACGGCGTTCTCTGGGCGTAAGCTCCTCGCTTATTAGGCCTTCTAACATTCGTAGAACTGCATTTTTGCCAAACATGGCCGCAAAATACAGAGGTAATTCTTCGACGCTGAAGTCGTAATTGTGCAGTATTCCCTTGATAATCGGAAGTGGTGGGCGTGTGCACAAAGGGGTGGTGGCTAGCAACAACTTGCCAGCATACTCTTGATCCAGCGGACGTTTCTGGGGGCGCGATGTATCAAGAAATACAGCATAAAGAGCTTCAAAAGCATCTTCCGTGGGCATTCGCTTTAGGGCAAATACGAGTTGATTATACTGCTGCTGATTGATGCTAGAATATTGATCGGAAGCAGAATGAATCTTTACTACTACCTTATCCCTTGACCATGGCATATCGGCTCAGAGAAATGTTGAGCAAGCTTACTCAGTCGGAATAAGCCGGAAGCCGCCAGCCTCTAAGGTTTCGACTTCGATGCCGATGCTGGCCGCAATTTGGTCTAGGATGTCACCCAGCGCTTCCGAATGATCGAAGGTGCCGTTGATGGAGTCGGCGGGAAGAGTCGGGTCGAGTTGTACGGGGACTGCGTAGTGAATCGCGAGGCGTTCGGCGAGTGTGGGTAAGGGCGTAGCGCGGAATACGAACTGCCCGGTCCAAGCGAGAGCGGAAGCGAGGTCAACAGAGGTAGGCGTAGATGGCAGCGCATTGCGGGCCACACGGCTTGCTTCGCCAGGGTTCAGCAACACGATTTGCTGTGTGGCCCCCTGCGGTGCGAGCGCAACCTTGCCGGAGACGAGGGTGACTTCGGTGAGGTCATCACCGGCCGTCACGCCAAATTCCGTTCCGAGCACAGTAGTGACTGCCGTCGCTGTTTCGACTGTGAAGATGCGTGCATCGCGAACGACGGAGAAGAAGGCTTGCCCCTCCAAGCGGACGTTCCGGTCGAAGACATCGCCGTCGGCAAACGTAAGCGAACTACCGGGCATCAGGCGAACCGTTGAGCCATCGGCAAGGACGATGCGTTCGGCTTGGGTGTAGGCAGTCAATGTCACGCGGGCTTGTTCGCGTTGCAGCAGCGTATTGAGGACAAATGCAAACGCAAGGACGGCTGCCGTCGCACCAATGCGCCAGCCCCAACGTTGCAACGAACGCTTGGGACGACGTGGCACACGTGCTGGCCGTGGCGTGCGAACAGTTGGCTTGGCCTCGGGTTGCGGCGGTGTAGGCGGGATGACGGCTTCAATCTCCCCTTGGTAGACCTGCCAAGCGGCCTCAAACGCATCCGCTTGCTTCTGTATGCTAGCGATAAGTGTCTGGAGCGCTGGATGCGCTTCCAAGGCGGCTCCCAAAGACGCCGACGCGTTGGCAAGCTGTGCAGTATCTACGGCATCAAGGACACGTGCATGACCACTTTGCTGCAGGGCATACAGAACCAGCAGATGCCGCCGTGGCCAAGACGCTACTTCGGTCTGCACATGAGCGAGCATGGCTTGCCATTGTGCCAAGGCCTCGGCCAATGCCGGGTCATCACGGAGCAGGGCCTGCTGCGCAGCATTATGGGCTGCGGCATCGAAGGGCTCCAGCAAGAAGATGTCGAGTGCGTCCTGCATCTAAGGCAGCATCAACCAATGGAAAATGAATGGATTACGCCCCGTTGGGTACGTCACTGGATATAGCCGATGCGTATTGTGAAAAAGTAACATCTGCTTTACGAGCAAACCATGAAGTAAGCACGACATGCCTGCGTTCGATATGCCATGGAGCAGCAAGAATGGCCATCTGCTGGATTGTAGACTCACGGCTTCGAACGCAGCGCCGTCCGTAGCTTTTCGAAGGCGCGCTTGACCTGCATCTTGATAGCGGCCTCGGTTGAATCAATCATCCTCGCAATCTCCTCGTAGCGGTAACCGTGCTCACGGAGTTGGAGGATGGTGCGTGCCTTCGGAGAGAGTGCCACCATGGCGCGCTCTAAGTCGACACGTTGCCCGATGTCAGCGTCGGCGCGGCTCAGGTCGGGGCCAATGCTGGGGTCGTAGAGGCGCTCTTTGGCACTGTAGCGGCCACGGTAGAGGTCCTGCAACTCGAATAGGGCGGCTTTCATCGTGAAGGCCTTGAGGCGCTCGGGATGCTTCAGGTCTTTGAGCCCGGTGTGAACGCGCAGCATTGTATTCTGCACAAGGTCGTCCACTTCTGGTTTGCGTCCAATCCGGTCAATGAAAAACGCTCGGAGCATCGGTTCCAAACGCCTCAACACGATATCGTGCGCCTGCGCATCGCCCGCCTGTGCTTGCACCACCAGCGTCTCAGAAATTCCGGAACGTCGTTGCATACAAATAAGAAACGGCCGTAGCCGATACGAACACAAGATGGGGCAGTGGGGATGGCGCAGTACGCGTTTCAAACCCTACGTATCTGCGCATTAAAAGGTTACTTTCGCACGCATC
>CAYYHN010000600.1:0-3581 GCA_964471245.1 uncultured Rhodothermaceae bacterium
GCCGATGCCTCCGGGGCAGACGATCCACTTCGGCAGTCCGGGTGGGATGGCATAGGTATCCGTTAGGCAGTTTGTACAGGTGCAAATTGTGGGTACGAAAAGAGCTTGGACTCCCGATCGTTTCGAAATGGTGCCGTGCTGTAAAGCTATGTATGCGTGCAAATATCAGATGCATTCGGCACCCAACTTCTAGCATCTGCCTATATGTTGTATAGCTATGGCCTCTCTGTTATCCCAGAACTAACAGATACATAAGTTTCGTTGTTCAAAGTTCATTCCTCTCCACGAGTTAACCCGTGTTGCTAAAGTATGCGTTATGCGTTTGTTCATGACACCCTTTCAAAACTTCTTGCAGAAGGTGTAGTCGACCGCGAAGCACCCTTTCTTGCTGTTGCTGCGGGGGAAGCAGAAAAGCGGCTTTTTATGGAGTTGGGCTTTACCAAGGTCACGCTCTCGAACTTAGATGTTCGAATGCACGCCGACTCTTATGCGCCCCATGCGTGGCGCTACGGTGATGCGATGAATCTTCCTTTTGAGGACGATGCGTTCGATATGGTTTTCGTGTCCGACGGGCTTCACCATTGCTCGTCTCCGCACCGTGCCCTGCTGGAGATGTACCGTGTGGCGCGCCTTGGCGTTATCGTCATCGAGTCGCGCGACAACTTTACAATGCGACTGGCTAACTGGCTCAACCTCTCTCCAGAGTATGAACTGGAATCCGTTGCGCTAGAAGGACTAGCATTTGGTGGGGTCAACAACACGGTGATTCCGAACCATATCTATCGTTGGACAGAGCGGGATTTCGAGAAAACCATCAATACGGCCAATCCGATTGGGGAGCACACGTTTCGGTATTTTTATGGACTGAACCTGCCTTTTTTTCATGCAAAAGCGAAGCAGTCCATGGCCAAGTACTGGATTGTCAAAGTTTTGCAGCCATTTGTGTGGTTGTTCACACGGCTCTTCAAAAAGCAATGCAACACATTTGGATTGATTGCGCTGAAGCCGCGTATCCCTGAAGACGTGTGGCCTTGGCTCATTGTAGAAGACGGTGAGATCACGATTAACGCACCTTACATGCGCAAGCATTTTCGTGTACCAGAAGCGTCACTTGCGAACGCTGAAGAGGTAAAGTAGCGCGCCTGCAAAGAAGACCGCATGCGGGAGCCACGCCGTCATAATGGGGGAGAGGGTGCCAGAGTAGCCGAGCGGTTCGGTCAGTTTCATGATGGCGAGGTACGCGAAGGCGACCAGCAGCCCAAGTCCAATGCGAACGGCCTGCCCGCCACGCCGACGCACTGCGGCTAGTGGCACCGCAATGAGCACCACGATAAGGTTGGCGAGTGGGTAAGAGAACTTTGTGTAATACGCCACGAGTGTCTGGCCGAGATTGCCGACCCCCGTGCGTTGGAGCATGTCCACGTAATCGGTTGCCACGGGAATCGTCATCGACTCGACATCTCGTTCCGTGCGTGCAAAATGGCGAGGTTCTAGGTTGAGCGTGGTATCCTTGGCTACGTGCGCGCGCAGCCGTTCCCGGCCGTTCGCATCAAAGGAGCGAATCTCGGGCTCAGACATCCGCCAGACGCGCAACGAATCGATCCATTGCATCTGCTTGGCATCAATGCGTTGCCTCAATTCACCCTCATCATAATCGAGTAGCGACACCGTGTAGCCAACGTTGGATGCAGTGTCGAAAAAGCGGACAATGACATAGCTGCCCGGCTCGTTCTGCCGATGGATGTCGTTCACATCAAGTTGCTTGGGGGCATCGCGCATGTGTTTGCGTTCGAAGGCCAATACGACGCCGTTGGTTTTGGGGACGACGTAGCCATTGAACCAGAACATGAAGCCAGTGATCAACAGCGCAACCACGACAAATGGGCGCATCAGGCGGTAGAGTGAGACGCCACTCGTTTGCACCGCTGTGAGCTGTAATTGCTGCGCCAACTTGCCAGTGAGGTAGACGCATGACAGGAAGACCGCCAGCGGCGAGATGAGCTTGACGATTTCAGGGATGTAGCTGAGGTAATAGCCCGGCCCATCCTCGTAGCGCCAGAAGATTTCCGTCATCGTGGCACCGCGATCGATGAAGTCATCGATGTATTCGACATAGTGCAGCACGATGAAGAACACAATCAGCGCCCCGATGAGCGTGAGTGTGCCCAGCAGAAACCGCTTCATGATATGGAGGTCAAACGTCGTCATGCCGTACGTACGCTGCGTCGAGCCTTTGGGTTTTCGGGTACCGAGCATCGCCTCGCTTTTGACAGGGAAACCGTAGAAAACTTTAACATGACCATGGGAGGCGTGCGTAATACGAATTGCGAAAGCTTTGCATCCGAAGAACAAAACACGAAGAATCGACGGTTGCATCCGATTTGTAACGTTTTCGCTGTATCATCGGCCACAATCAGCCTCACCACGATCACGATTCATCGCAAGCGCGGGTTATGAAGCTTCACGAATATCAGGGCAAGGAATTGTTAGGTTCGTACGGGGTCGCCGTACAGCCGGGTGTTGTAGCAGAAACGGTTGAAGATGCCGTAGCTGCAGCGCAAAAAATGCAGGACGAAGAGGGCGTAAATCTCTTTGTCGTAAAGGCACAAATCCACGCGGGCGGCCGTGGAAAAGGCGGTGGCGTCAAGCTAGCCAAAAGCATCGACGACGTACGCGAGAAAGCCGACGCTATCCTCGGGATGCAACTGATCACGCACCAGACCGGGCCGGAAGGGCAGAAGGTGCGCAAGATTTTGGTTACCGCCGCCGTCGACATCGCCAAAGAGTTCTACGTGGGCGTTACGTTGGACCGTGCAAAGAGCCAGCACGTTATCATGGCTTCCACGGAAGGCGGCGTTGAGATCGAAACCGTGGCGGCCGAGACGCCTGACTTGATCCTCAAGGAGTGGGTCGACCCGATGATTGGGTTGCAGGGCTTCCAAGCGCGCAAGCTGGCGTTTGGACTTGGTTTCGAAGGCAAAGCTATGAAGCAGGCGTCCAAGTTTATCATGGCGCTCTACAGAGCGTATGAAAACTCCGACGCCACATTGGCTGAAATCAACCCGCTCGTTCTGACCGAGCAAGGTGACGTGATGGCCATCGATGCCAAAATCGACCTCGACGACAACGCGCTCTTCCGCCACAAGGACCTCGCTGCCATGCGCGACCTGCACGAGGAAGATCCCGTTGATGTGGAAGCCAGCGAGCACCACCTGAACTACGTCAACCTCGACGGTAATGTGGGCTGCATGGTCAATGGCGCAGGTCTCGCGATGGCAACGATGGACATCATCAAACTCGCCGGTGGCGAGCCTGCCAACTTCCTCGATGTCGGCGGGGGCGCGAACCCCACCACCGTTGAGGCGGGCTTCCGGATTATCCTCAAAGACCCCAAGGTTGAAGCCATTCTGGTTAACATCTTTGGTGGCATCGTTCGTTGCGACCGTGTTGCTAAAGGTGTCGTTGAAGCCGCTAGCAAAGTGGACATCGGCATTCCGCTCATCGTGCGTTTGCAAGGCACCAACGCAGAAGAAGGCAAAGCCATCCTCGACGAGAGCGGCCTGGCTGTTCGTACAGCGATT
>CAYYHN010000601.1:0-3570 GCA_964471245.1 uncultured Rhodothermaceae bacterium
TCGTAGCGGGCGTTAGGGTTGACCGACCCGCTGATGCCGCCAATACCAGCCCCCCAATACAACCCGGCCCAGACCACATTTGCACCCGAAGGCAAGGCAAAATCAGCTGATGAGGAGTTGAAGGTAGACCCATTGCCATCGACATCGATGTATTCCATCGTGAAGTCGTTGTTCTGCCCGCCAGCCCCAGCACGAGCGTTGGCACAATTGCCTCCCAAGGTACACGTCACCACTGCGTTGCCTACAAACTCGATGTCGCCGGGTGCGTTGATGCTGAATCGCGGGGTGAAGGCACGTGAGACCTGAGCCCATGCCATAGCGGGCAAAACAACACATGCGATCAAAAATATAGAAAAAATCCTAAGGGGAAATACTTGAGTAGCGCGCGTAGGAGCTAAGTGCATACCGTGTATAAGATGCAGTGGCCAACGGAGACACCTCCGTAATGCCACCATGTGTAACATCAGGTGTATGCACCATCTAGGTCAAAGCATATGCCGCAAGTATTTTATGCGCGATCTGCTAGGAAAAAGCCGTCGCTGTCCTATAAATGAGTATCGCAGTGAGATTCGATCTGATAAAAGCATAGCGCTTCGGCACCGTTCTGATGTGGCATATGCTAGCGGCTAAAGATGAGATGAAGCCCTGTGCAAAAGCCTCTAATTAGGCACTACGTTTCAGGGATTTAAACATCAGATTATTTATATAGGCAAAAAGTGCTCCTTCATCTGCAATACAGACCACATCTAGGCGACTTGCTTCGTAGGTTATCTTTCACGGGCGAAAACAACGGATAAGTATGCCACGTTCGATGTGTGCCAAGGAAGAGCGGCACACTGTTTGGCACAAAGGGAGTCGTGTGTGTGTGTGTTTGGCGGGGGGCGCGTGGCGGCGTCCCCCTATCGCCCTTTTTGCTGCCCATGACCTACGGATTCTATGCAAATGCTCGCTGAAAAGGCGTTCTGGGACGCTTATTACCAGCCCGCCAACCTCCCCCCCGTTCCTATGCCTGGCGATCCGGGACGCTCGCTGCGTGCCCTGACCCGCAATTACGATGAATACATCGTTTGGAATCGCATCTATGCGAAATACATGGTGCGGGGCGTGAAAAGCAAGGTGATTGAGATTGGCAGTGCACCGGGGCATCACTTGATCCAACTCAACCAGCGTTTTGGCATTACGCCCTATGGCGTCGAGTACTCAGAGCCGGGCGTCGAGCAAAACCGCAACTACTTTCTGAAGTATGGCCTGGACCCAGGTCACGTTGTGCAGGCCGACTTTTTCGATGACGTATTCCTTGCACGCTACCGCGAACAGTTTGACGCCGTGGTCTCACGCGGTTTCATTGAGCACTTCGATGATGTCCCTTCGGTGGTAGATCGGCATGTGGCCCTTCTGAAGACGGGCGGCCGGATGTTCGTAACCATCCCCAATTTCCGAGGCATCTATGGCGTATGGATGCGTCGGTTCAATGTACCCCTACTCGCACGGCACAACACCGCGATCATGGAAGGCGAGGTCTTTGCCAACCTGTTCGATAGGCCCGACCTGAAGACGCTCTTCTGTGGCTACTACGGCACGTTGGCGCTCGGCCGCTTCAAACCCGACGGCCCCGAGTGGTTTGTCCGCCTGATGCGACAACGCCACCGCATCCAGCAAGGGCTCAACCTCCTCTTCCGACTCAGCTTCGGCCTGAGCGATCGCAATCACCCGTATTGGAGTCCGTTTCTCCTGTACGTTGGCGACAAACAATAGGTTGGGCTCCGTTCGAAACGTGTGCCTGAGCGGTTTTCTGTGGAGAATTAGCCGAGCCATAGTGTTTTCGGTGCGTTGACTTCACGAGCGACGGCGAAACGAGTATGTTTATTCAAGTCACTCGTTTTCACTTCGCACCCGAGAACCATGCTCACTTCTTGGCTGCCCCGTTATTCAGCTGCTTTTCTGGCTTGTGTGCTGTTGCTTGGCTGCCATACGGCAGTCCTCCCATCGCAACCACAACAGCAAGCTCCAGCGTACGCGCGTACAGCTGAGCACTATCGGAGTTTTGCGACAGCGGCAGAGGTGGCGGCGTACCTTGCGCCCACGTCGGAAGCGGGACCGCTCGTCAGTGCACATCGAGGCGGCCCGGCCATAGGGTATCCGGAAAACGCCCTCGCGACGTTCGAGCGCAGTCTACAATATGGGCCCGTACTCATCGAAACCGACGTGCGGATGAGCCGAGATAGCGTGCTGGTCCTGCTGCACGATACAACACTGGACCGCACCTCGACGGGTACAGGCGAAGTAAACACCCAGACGCTCGCCGAACTGCGGCGCGTGCTCCTGACTGACGAACGCGGCACTGTAACGCCCTTCCGCATTCCAACGCTTGACGCAGCCCTTGCTTGGGCAAACGGTCGTGCCCTCCTGACGCTCGACATCAAGCGCGGCATACCACCCGACCTTGTGGTCAACGCCATCGAACGCCTCAATGCCACCACGACGGCGCTGGTCATCGTTTACAACTTAGACCAACTCGCCGTCTACCACGCCCTTAATCCCAACCTGTTCTACTCCGTCTCTGTCCGCTCCCTCACGGATGTGGAACGTCTGCTTGCCTCTGGGGTGCCTTCCCATCAACTCCTAGCATTCATCGGCGTGGGCGAACTGAAGCCCGACGTGGTGGAGCGCCTTCGGGAAGTAGGTATCCGCTCCATGATGGGCACCTTCGGCCAAATCGACGAGCGTGCCGCAACAGCTGGCTCAACCGTTTATCATGTCCTGCTCAACCAAGGTCTCGGTGCCATTGCTACCGACAACGTCCCCGCCACGATGGAGGCTATTCGAACCTACCAAGCCTGGTAAATCAGTAATAGCTTGACGACGTAAAATCTTGGTTCGTAACCTTGCAAGCCGAGTCGTCCTAGGCCACGTCCAAGAACCCTAAGAGGTGCTGTTTGGCAGTTCGACTTGGGCCTGCGACTGGATTTTTTCGACGCATCATTGCTCGATGCCCTTCGGCTATGCCTACGGTTTTTCGGCCCGTAGCGCCGCTACGACCCTCAAAATCGGACAAGACTACGCCTAAAAATCCGACCAGCTCGCCGGCCAACCCACTTACCAGATAGTCTCTAAACGGTCCCTCTTGTTTTCTGGTCATTTGGCTTTTTGTTTTGGAAAACGAAACATATCTTTAACGCACCGTAGGATATGTTCCAGAATCCAAAACAGATCAGATCTCATGAAACTGCTGACGCGCTCGGAGGAGTTTGTGTTGCTGGCGGTGTGGAAGCTGCAAGCGCGTGCCTACACGCTGCCCATCCGCAAACAGCTCTCGGCGATTACGGGGCAGAATTGGTCGCTGGGGTCGGTGTATACGCCGCTGGAGCGGCTGACGAAGAACGGACTGTTGACGTCGTACCTCACGGAAGCCACGGCTGCACGCGGAGGTCGCCATAAGCGTGTGTACAAGCTCACGGAAAAAGGCCGCGAGGCGCTGCTGAACATCCGGACGGTGCACCAAGCTATGTGGGCAGATGTCACAGTGCACGGGCTTCAGCAAGGCTAAGCACTGGTATGGCGCACATCAAT
>CAYYHN010000602.1:0-3567 GCA_964471245.1 uncultured Rhodothermaceae bacterium
GGTTTCTGCAGGCATGGCGACGCGTGCATCAAATGGGTCGTAACCCGTGCCCCATGCAGTATCGGATTGAATGGATAGGTCTTGAAGTGCAGCTTTAAAATAGTGGGGCGACGCTATGGTGTCAAGGCAAGCCCACGCCACTCCTAACTTCTCACGTCACAGAAACGACACGGCCGTACAGGAACTTAAACGAGAAGGATTTGGCCTCACTGCGCTGCTCGATGTACTCGGCAATGCGCTCCAGCCGCTTGGGGATGCGCATGATCTTTTCCTGCGCCTTGCGCCCGGCCTCATTCAGCCCCGTCATCGACCCAATCTTCCAAAACTTCGTGGCATTCTCGGCAATCTCCTTATAATGCCAAGGCGTATAGATGTCCATACGCCGGATGATATCGGCCATCTCTTTGAAATTCGGCATCGTGAGCCCGGGCATGTCGATACTGGGCATGACGGCGAGGGCTGACTGGAGCGCACGGTTGGGATCAATGTCGAGGATAGCCTTAAACACCTTTCGGTAGAACACAAAGTGGCGTGCCTCGTCAGCAGCAACGTTTTTCAGAATGCCTTGCAGCGTCGGCTCGTATTCCCCTGCCATATCGCCCGTGTTGCGGTGGGAAATCTGCGTGGCGCGCTCCTGCAAGGTCGTGTACACGAAAACACGATACGGGTCTTTGTCCCAAGCAGGCTCAAAGCCAGCTTCTTGGTACGCAAACTGCATCAGTTCGACCTCACGCATACGGAAGAGACGCGACTCGCGTGCATAATCATGCAACACCATGCCATGGCGATCTTCCTCGGCGGTCCACATGCGGTTCCATTGGCCCCACACGCTTTCGTCCCCCAAATACTTCGAGAGCAAGCGATGGAAATGCGGCAAACCCTCTTCAGTGAGCAGATTCACGACTACTGCTACACGGATGGCATCGCCAAGGCCACGAGCACGCTCGCGCAGCTTTGCCAACCGGCGGATGTCGTCTTCATCCTCTTGCTCGTCGGCGGGCAAAAAATCGCTGGGCATCCAAAGGCGCCGCTTGCGCAGATGCTCCTCCATCATCTCTTCCACTAGCGGCTCCAATTCTGCAAGCACCTCGGCTTTGCTGCGGTTTTCAAACTCCTCGTTTGGCTCGGCAGGGATATGTACAGTCATGGCGGGTGAGGTAAATCGTACAAGTACAGCCCGCTAGGAAAACCACCCAAGCAGTCTGTACGATAGATGATCAAGATCAGGTTGATGCCAACGTAGGGCACGGCGGCCGAATTACCAACACAAAAGCCACGCTGCTCAGGCAACGTGGCTTGGTTCTGATCCAAATGGGATCGTAACGGTCTTGCGCGGCTGTTTAGCGCGTGCTGCTTAGGCGTGGTAGAAGCGTTCGTCGACGATCTGACCATTCTCCCAGCGCTGGACGGCAACCTGCGTGTACTTCTGCTCGCCCCAGTCTTTGTGCTCGAAGTGGAAAAACCACTCATTCATGGCGATGCCGTCTTCTTCGTTCACAGCAACGCCCTTTAGCTCGGCACCGTGGAAAGCCGTCAGGCCACCCACGAACGCCTCTTCAAACTGGCGGCAAGTCGGTTTGCCGACACGTGGCTCCCCGTCGTTGTCACGCATCTCGACGTTCTCTGCGTAGAACTTGTCGAATGCGTCTAGAATCTGTCCCTGAAGGATCATGCTGTTGAGTTCGTCTACCTTTGCGCGGATGCTCATGGCGGTGTCTTGATGGATTGTGTTGAAGGTATGAGTTGGTTTCCGAGTCTTTTATTTGTTTAAACAATTAATGTTTCAACGAATACAGTTTTTTTTCAGGTCTTTCCTTTTTACCCAAGGCCAGCCGGTCTGCACATGGATCTCCTATCTACTGCTGTGCGTTTTGAGGATCCCGCTTCATTCATGCGTTCCCCAAGCGGTCTATGCCTTCTACATCAGCCGCGTCCTCTCCAGACTACTTCTCGGCTCAAGCGACTGACTACGCGCGGTACCGCCCGACATACCCGACGGTCCTGTTCTCGTGGCTTGCGAGCCTTGCACCGAACCACGATCTCGCATGGGACTGCGCCACCGGTAATGGCCAAGCTGCCCGCGCCCTGACGCCCCACTTCGATACCGTCGTTGCCACGGATCTGAGCACAGCTCAACTCGCCGAGGCACGACTGCACCCACGCATCGACTACCGAACCGAACCAGCCGAGCACACCACCTTGCCCAACAGCAGCGTCGACCTTGTGACGGTGGCGCAAGCTGCCCATTGGTTTGACCTGCCCGCGTTCTACCGCGAGGTGCGCCGCGTGTTACGTCCGAGGGGCATCATCGCTTTGTGGACGTATACGTTGCTCCGCGTCACGCCTCGCATCGATGCCGTGATTGATGGCTACTACAACGATGTGGTCGGCGCGTATTGGCCTCCAGAGCGTCGGTTAGTCGAAGCGCGTTATGCAACGTTACGCTTCCCATTCCACGAACTGAAAAAGCCGACCTTCTTCTTTGTGCAAACGTGGACAATGGACGACATGCTGGGCTACTTGCGCACGTGGTCAGCACGGCGGCAATACATCCGCGCGCATGGGAGCGACCCCGTCGATCAGATTGAGGGACCGCTTCGTCAGGTGTGGGATACCGACACCGCTTACCCTGTCCGCTGGGAACTGCCGATGCGGATTGGGCGGTTGAGGTAACTACGAACCACGTTGTAGCTAAATTAGCCAAGCACGCCTGCTAGCTTCATCGCGAGACCCATGTTACCATGGATCTTGATCTTCTTCATCATGAAGGCCATCGTGGCATTGAGCGAGCCATCGAGCAGTTTGCCGAGGTTTTTCTGCGTCACCTCAACCGTTACATCGGCTGGCCCATCGTCGTGGCTGACGGAAACACCGTCGCCGGAGCCGTCGAGGAGGATCACCCCGTCAGCACCCATATCAAATTTGGCAGAAAAGTCCATGCCGGCTTGTTCGGCGATGGAGAGAAGTTGGCTCGCAAGGGCTTCGCGTGACATAGAGTAGGCTTTCGGAACAGGCTACGCGCAGACACACACGCCACGTGTCTGTACATGCATTAGAGTTGGGAGAGCTTGACGTGCGCGCGCAAACTAGGCGCTGAAGCTTCACCATGCAACTGTGCTCCTCAGGTTTGGGCAGCCACGTGTTGGTCGTGCAACTCTGGCGGCGCATTCCTATACTCCGCGGTCGCAACCACTTGAATGCTTATGCCTGCTCCGTCTACTTCACTGGCCTACCCTCGCCGCGGCAACGGCTTCAGCCGTACGCTGGGCACCGTGCTCTTTCGCTTAATGGGCTGGCGACTCGTCGGAGCATTGCCAGAAATCCCCAAGTTCGTCCTGATCGGTGCACCACACACCAGCAACCGCGACTGGTTTGTGTCGATGGCGTCCATGTACATCGTGGGGCTCCGCATCTCATGGGTAGCCAAGCACAGCATTTTTCGCGGTCCCGCGGGGCCCATTATGCGCTGGCTCGGGGGCATCCCGCTGGACCGCTCGCGTGCCCAAGGCATGGTCGCAGGCTCTATCGACCTTTTTGGCGAACGGCCCGAGTTGGTATTGGGCATTG
>CAYYHN010000603.1:0-3563 GCA_964471245.1 uncultured Rhodothermaceae bacterium
CATCGACACGAGGTTGTAGTTGACTTCGTAGCGGTTTTCTTCGGTGAAGCGATCGCCACCTGCGCAGGCGACGAAGTAGTTAAAGCCTTGATGGTCTTTCAGGAAGCGACACACGTCTACGATGCGGCCCTTTTCGACACGCACGGTGTGCTCGTTGGCGTAAAGTGTCACGTCGTGCACGTCGTCGCCGAACTCGGCTTGTAGCGCCGCAACCACTTCGGGGACGTGTGTGGTGTCCTTGGCGTGTGGGTTGGCGTCTTCGTCCACCGGGCGCGGTGCGCCGACGGGCGTAAAGTGGAAATTGAGAGCGGTGCCGGCACCGCGAGCATTGCTATCGGACATAGTCGGCTAGTGGCTTCAGGGCCGGTTAAGCTTGCTGGTGCATGCGAGCGGGGCTAATCACATCAGTGCCTTCCGCTGTGATGATTTTCGGCTGTGCTGGGAGGACAGCTTTCCGCTCGTCTCCTTCGTCGAAGTCGTTGGCAATCGAGTAGTCGTTGCGGATCTTCTCTTGGATGTCCATCAGCGCGTGCAGCACGGCTTCGGGGCGCGGCGGGCAACCGGGAATGTACACGTCGACCGGTAGGAAGTTATCGATGCCTTGCACGACGCCGTAGCAGCGGTGCATCCCACCCGATGAAGCGCACGCGCCCATTGCGATGCACCACTTCGGGTCGGCCATCTGATCCCAAACGCGGCGGATGGCATGGGCCATTTTGAACGAGCACCAGCCCGCCACAATCATCAAGTCAGCTTGGCGGGGGGAGAAACGCATAGCTTCCGAGCCAAAGCGGGCTACGTCGTATTTTGGCCCGGCGAATGCCATCATCTCGATAGCACAGCAAGCCAAGCCCATCGGCATCGGCATGAGCGAGTTCGAACGCGCCCAGTTCACCACGGCGTCAACGCGTGTGGTCAAAAATCCTTCTTTTTCGAATGCGGACATGTCGCTTGCAGTCGTCTGCGTAAAGTCTGGTGGAACGGCACGGACTTTAATGAGCCGTCTGCGCCGTAGTTTCTGAGGATCGGTGGCCTCATGCCGATTTTCAGAAAAAAGTGAAAGTTCGGGGGCGCACACTGTGCGCGAGTCGAGGAGGCAATGAAACGAGGCGTGGAAGATCGCTGGTATTCACGTTATGGCTTGACCTCTTCGTTTTCTCGTCTCATCGATTCATCAACTCAAGCCGAATCAGTCGATTCGATTTACTCAAACTCCAATCCGCCTTTCTTGATGTCGTAGACGAGGCCGATAGTGAGGATGATGATGAACAGTACGGCTACCGAGAGCGCGCCCATGGCAACCCCGGCATCAAGGAAACTGTGGTAGGCAACAGCCCAAGGATAGAGGAAAACCACTTCAACGTCGAACACAATAAAGATCATGGCGACGAGGTAAAACTTGACCGAGTAGCGGTCACGGGCACTCCCAATCGGGTCCATACCGCTCTCATAGGCTTTCTGCTTGATGCGGTTGGGACGACGCGGGCCGAGGTACTGGGCGGCTAAGAGCAGGGTAGACGCAAGGCCGGTAGCGATGACGAGCATCAGCAGCAACGGCACGAAATCCGATAGCATAACGGTTTTTTGGATACGAGTAGGGCGGGAAACCGGGCGAAAGTACCGACGCCGCGCCTTGGAGTCAATTCGGTGGGGTTGGAAGAATAATGAAAAACGGGATGCCAACCTTGGTTCGCATCCCGTTTTCGTGGGAAATCTGTCTGAGACAACTAGGCATATTTAGATCTAGCTGTCCACAGGCATGACCTATTTGAAATCGTACGTCAGGCGGCCAATCGCCATCCGACCGATTTGCGGTGCACCAATGAACTCCCGGCGTTCATTGTTGAGTAGGTTATTCACGCCAAAGCTGAAGCTAACCTGTTCGCTCACATCATAGGCAACACTCGCATCGAGCAGGAAGTAACTGTCGAGGTCGCCAACATATGGACCTGACTGCACGGGGAAGCCATCCACGTAGCGTCCCGAGAGGCTTGCCGTAACACCGCTGATGGTGTAGCTGCCGCCCAGTTTGGTTTTGAATGACGGTGCATTCAATGCAACGGAAAGGGCCGTATTCGTTTCTTCCAACTCTTCGTTGTCGAAGAAGTCGTCGCTGACGAATGAGATGTTACCGAAGACGCTGAGGGCATCCGAAGCAAGGAACTCGAAGGAAGCATCCACGCCCCAGAAGTCAACCTTACCGAAGTTACGGTAGGACAGCATAAGCTCAGGTGTACGGCCCAAGCCTGTGTTGTTCTGCTGCGGTTGAACAATAGCGACGGGCGTATTGGCATCCGGCAGGTTTGGTGCGGCTAACTGCGTGATCAGTCCTGCAACCGTCTGTGCATCCAGCCCAAGCGCACCCAACTGCCCGCTCAGCACGGCATTGTTTGATATGCCTGCAGCCAACGCAGCAGCGAGATCGGCCTGCAAGTTAGGTACCGTCACAAATGGTGTCTCGACAAGCAGTGGCCCGACGAAGTTTTCCTTCTGCGTATAGTATGCATCCACGGTGAACAGGAGGCGGTTGGCAAAGACGCCTTTGTAGCCGAGTTCGATGGTCTGCGTAATCGTCTGATCCAGCGGCGAGATATCGTCTAGGTCCGAGATGGCCGGGTCGAATTGCAGCGTCGAGAGGTTCAGCTTCTGAAGCTGTCCCGCCGAGAATCCGTTCACTTGCGTGACAGATGGGTCGAGCAGCGCAAGCAGGCCCGTGACGACGGCTTCGTTCACCGGAAGACCCTGCTGCTGGAGCAAGCCTGTAACCGTCGGGACGCCGAGGGCACTGATACCAGAGTAGACCGAGGCATACGTCAGGTCGAGTGGCAGCCCAACGGGCGTGGGGGCACCAAGCGCCGCCGGATTGAGGCTGCTGGCTACGAGGTCTGTCCCTGCGAGGGCTGCGAAGGTGGCGTTACGTTCCCACGTGTAACCTTCAGCCGCGCCACGACCACGGATGATGATGTCCGAGCCGGGGATTTGCCCTGCGACGATGTCGAGGAAGAGCGAGTTGACGCCTGGCGACGAGAACGCGTAGTTGTACGTCGCACGAATGGTGTTGTTGACCGAAGGCTTGTACACAAGCGCCGCACGGGGTGAAAGCTGGAAGGCCTCGATGATGTTGTTATAGTCACCACGCAGGGCCAGTGTGACATCGAGCGCCGAATTCACGCTGGTCGTCGATTGTACATAACCGCCGTATTCGGTGATGGAGTCGTCATCTTCATTGCGGCCCAAGATGGTGCCTTCCGTGTCTGGACGAGTCACTTCGATGTCAAAACCAACAATAAACTGCTGGCTGTCGCTCATGTCCCAGTCGTACTGCGCCTGCGCATTGTACACCGTGCCTTTGTCGACAACCGGCGTCCCGATGTTGCGGGGCGATGAAGCATCGTACGCAAATGAGTCGCCTGCGCTGTTGCGGTTCACAAAGAACTGGGCAAAGAGGTTGTTGGCTTGCAGGCGCAACTGGCCGTAGCTGTAGCCAAAATTGACGGCTTGAAGTGTACCAATACCGGAGAGTACAGAAGCATCAAGGTCTGAGTAGCCACCGTTGGCAATCA
>CAYYHN010000604.1:0-3549 GCA_964471245.1 uncultured Rhodothermaceae bacterium
GGCATCGGCTGTCATCCTCCCTTTCTCGGCCTGCCGGCGGAGCATCCGCGTCACAAAAGCCGCGGCTTGCTCCCGAACGGCTTCGTTGGGCTCCACGACGCGCACGGTGTGTCCATACGTTGCAGCGACTTGGGCAATGCCCCGCCCCATTGTGCCCGCGCCGATCACTGCGACCGGCGTCTCTTTCGCTAATGCTTGCGTCACACGCGTATTTTTTTGGTGATAATCTTCGGACTCGAACGTCATTTTCCGGTAAACACGGGTGCACGCTTCTCCAAGAACGCACGGACGCCTTCGGTATAGTCGTCGCTGGCCCCGGCTTCGCGCTGGAGGGTTTCTTCGAGATCGAGGTGCGTGCTCAAGTCATTCGTGAACGCTGCGTTCAAGGCGCGCTTGGTGAGGCCGAAACCCTTCGTCGGCTGCGTGGCAAGGTAGGTGGCGAGCTTGTTGGCCTCGTCCATAAGCACATCGGGGGCGTGCATTTTGTAGATGAGGCCCATGTTCAGCGCTTCGGGTGCACGTAGCTTGTCGCCCATGAACATGAGCGCAGTGGCCCGCTGCAATCCGATGAGGCGCGGCAACAGAAACGTGCCGCCGCTATCGGGAATGAGGCCGATCTTTGCAAAGGCTTGCACAAACGAGGCTTTTTCGGAGGCTAGCACCAGATCACACGCCAAGGCGATATTGGCTCCAGCACCCGCCGCCACACCGTTTACAGCGGCTACAATCGGCTTCTCGATGGTGCGAACGAGCCGCACAATCGGGTTGTACTGATCACGTACGATGCCGCCCAAATCGGGCTGTGGCTGGCCTTCAGGCGCAATGGCCTCTGCAAGGTCTTGCCCGGCGCAAAAGGCGCGACCTGCCCCGGTGATGAGGATCGCTCGGATCGTGTCGTCATCACGAGCAATAGCCAAGGCGTCCTGCATTTCCAGCGCCATCGCCCGATTAAAGCTGTTGAGCTTGTCGGGGCGATTCAGGGTAATCGTGGCGACGCCATCAGCCACATTCCATGCGATAAACGTGTAGGCCATAGGAAAAGAGTGCAAGGTGAGAAACGGCTTTCGGCCTTTCAATTGGCCGCGAAAATAGGGTGCGGCATGGGCCAAACCAAGCCCTCTCGGAAGCGCTTCCTTTTTTAGCAAGGTGTTCACCCGCATGCTCCATGCAAGGCTGTATTATGCCGCGGCTGTAGCTGCATCGAACCAACCACATCGTGTATGGAATCGCTCCCCTCCTTTGAAACGCTCCACGTCACGTTTCCCGAAGACGGCATCGCAGTCTGCGCCTTCGACCGCCCGGTCGTGCGCAATGCGCTCAACCTGACGATGGTCGACGAGATCAGAAATTTGCTCAACGTACTCAGTCTTCGCAATGATTTTCGAGTGCTGGTGTTTACGGGCAGCGGCAAGGCGTTCGTAAGCGGAGCTGACATTGCGGAATTGCGCGACCGTGGTCGGGCGGCAGCGCTCCAGCGCATCAACAATGGGCTATTTCGCGAGATCGAGCAGTTCCCGGCCCCGACGATTGCGGCCATCAATGGCTGGGCGTTGGGCGGCGGATGCGAGTTGGCGATGGCGTGCGACTTACGCGTAGCCAGCACCAAAGCCAAGCTCGGCCAGCCGGAAGTAACACTAGGCATCATCCCCGGCGCGGGTGGTACCTACCGACTCCCCCGCCTTGTCGGCCTTGGCGTGGCGCGCGAACTCATCTTCACTGGACGCATCATTGACGCCCACGAAGCGCAGCGCATCGGCCTAGTCAACACGGTGGCCGAACCCGACGACTTGATGGATGCCGCGTTTGAACTCGCCCGAAGCATTGCCGCCAACAGTGCCCTAGCGATACGCTTCGCCAAAGCAGCACTGAATGCCTCGCATGAACTAAGCACGGATGCGGCGTTGGCGTTGGAAACCAGTATGCAAGCGATCCTTTTCGAGGACGAAGACAAATATGCACGCATGACGGCTTTTTTGGAGCGTAGGAAATCGAAAACCTAAATTGTGCCCGCTGGCTTGAGTTGGTCGCTACCTGATCCGAAACAAGCCTATGAAGTCGGAGCTTATTTGCACATCGGTACCTTTCCTGCTCCGCAGCGCCTATTTTCGGCCGTCCCACCTTGTATCACCCACTGACTGCACACGGATTGGAATCGAACGCATCTACCTCCATCGACTGGACGCGCGTAGCATCGTTGGTACTCACCTCACGGGCCATCGATGACCTCGAAGAAACCGAGCTGGTCCCCGCACGCAAAGTCCTCTACCAGTTTTCCTCGCGCGGCCACGACCTTGCCCAAGCCCTGCTCAGCGAACACCTAACGCACCCACACGACGGTGTCAGCGCGTACTACCGTTCGCGTCCCCTCATGCTGGGTCTCGGCGTTCCGCTGGACGACGCCATTGCAGGGCCCATGATGAAATCCGGCGGCTACAGCGACGGCCGCGATATCGGTGTGGTCTGCAATTTCCCGAACCCCGGCGGCCCAACCGTGCTGCCGATGTCGGGCGATGTCGGTTCGCAGTACACGCCCGCAGTTGGTTGGGCGCAAACCATTGAATACAGGCACCGGCGGCTCAAAGACAAGACGTACGCCGGTGCGATTGCAACGGTGCTGGGCGGCGACGCCTCGGTAGCCACCAACGGCTTCTGGTCGGCGCTGACGATTGCGACGACGCTGCGGCTGCCCATGCTGTTTTTCATCGAAGACAACGGCTACGGCATCTCGGTGCCCTCCTACTTGCAGACGCCGGGCGCAAACATCGCGCGCAACCTGCAAGCGTTTCAGAACCTCCGGGTGATGGATGGTGACGGAACGGACCCTGATGAAGCGAGCACGCTGATTGGCAAGGCGGTGAACATGGTACGGCAAGGGCGCGGCCCGGTTTTGCTGCGGCTCACGATCCCGCGCCTCTCCGGCCAAGACAACCAAGCCTACAAACCCAGCGACTTGCTGGACCAAGAGCGGGCCAACGATCCCCTGTTGAAGTTGCAACAGAAGCTCGTTCCGTCCATGCTCACCAAGGCGAACTGGCAGACGCTGGAGCAAGCGGCGCAACAAGATGTCGCGCTGGCGCTGCAACAAGTAGAAGAGCGCCCTGACCCGAATCCTGCTAACGTGCTGCGGCATCGCTTTGCAGAAGACCATGCGCCCGCCGACGTGGGCGGCCTAGCAGCCGAGGGCATTGCCCTACCGAGCGGCAGCAAAACACCGTCGTCGGAGCCGAAGCGCATCAACATGGTCCTTGCGATTCGCCGCACGCTTGCTAAGGAACTCCAAGTCAACCAACGGCTGGTCATTTTTGGCGAGGATATTGGGCTGAAAGGTGGCGTACACACGGCGACATTGGGCTTGCAAGAGATGTTTGGGCCGGATCGCGTTTTTGACACGAGCCTCTCGGAAGAAGGCATCATCGGGCGGGCCGTCGGCATGGCGTTGGGTGGCTTGATGCCTGTCGCAGAAATCCAATTCCGCAAGTATGCCGACCCGGCGACGGAACAGCTCAACAACTGCGGCACCACACGATGGAGAACAGCCAACCGTTTTGC
>CAYYHN010000605.1:0-3546 GCA_964471245.1 uncultured Rhodothermaceae bacterium
ACCGATCCGTCGGCCATGAACGCGATGCACGCGACCGCCGTCACCGCCACGTTGAAATCGCGCAGCTCGCCAGCACACGCGGTCGAAAATCCACGCACGCCATACTTGGTCGCACAGTACACGGCGAGTCCCGGTAGTGGAGCGCAACCGGCAAGCGAAGCGATGTTGATGATGTGCCCGCCGAAGCCACCGTCGGCGTTCTGCTGCTTCATCGTCGGGACGACGGCTTGTGTGCAGAAGAAGACGCCGTCGAGGTTGGTGCGCATCTGCACGTCCCACTGCGCGCGGGTCAGGTGCTCCACCGGGCCAAACTGCCCGAGCCCGGCATTGTTGACGAGCACATCGATACGGCCACCGCTTTGGTTGCGGATGGTATCGAACGCGGATTGCACCGCCGCCTCGTCGCTTACGTCACAGCGTACAGGCACAAAGCCTTCGCCGAGTTCATTTTGCAGCGCTGCCAACTTGTCTTGGTTACGCGCTAGGCCAAATACCTGTGCGCCTGCCTCGACGAGTTGCGTCGCTAGAATCGCGCCTAGACCTGCGCTCGCGCCGGTGATAGCAACAACTTTATTGGTTAAGTCCATGGATGCCTATGAATTGTCAGAATGAAAGCGGCATCTATACGAGGGACGTGGGGCTTGGTTCTTGAGGGACAGACGGATCTACACTTCCTGCAAGGAAGCTGGCTCGGGCAGATAGCCTGTTGCCCGAAACGACGCGAAGTAGATGTCCAGTAACTCGCCTTCGAGCGGTGGACATGCGATGGCACTATCGGCCAACGCGCTGAGGGTATTGGAGCACGCCAGCAGCATCGGCTCAGTAGGCGCACCGTCGCCTTGGAAGATGCTCATAAACTTGAGGTCGGCTTCCAAGAGCGGCAAGAACGGATGGAGTGCATTCTGCTGCCCAGCCCATTCCATCTGCTTCAGGTGGGCTAACCACGGTTCAAAAGCTTTCACCACGAGCGGATAACCCATGCCTCTGATGTAGTCGATCAGCACGTGCGGGTCGATAGGGTGCGGGTTAATGACGTGGTGCGCCGTCGTGCTGAAGGCCGTGTCTTGTTGCGCAATGTGCACGATAGTGCCTGCAACGTAATCGACTGGGGCGAGGTGGTTCAGCAGGACAGCAAAGGGTTCTGGATCTGGGATGCTGCCGAGTTGGATGCAGCCTTTCAGCAGGCGAGAAATGTAGTCGCCGGTGTTCCACTGCCCCGTGTTGTGGTCGCCCCCGATGGCACCAGGCCGGTAAATAGCCACCGGCAGTCCGCGTTTGCGGGCTTCACGCACCAGATGCTCGGCCACCCATTTGCTTTGGGCATAGCCGGTATCGAAGCCGTCGTGGAAGACCAGTTCGGCGTCTTCGAGCGGCTGGAGCGGCGGGGTGCCCCACACACTGGTCGTCGAGACATGATGCACGGGCTTGGTGTGGTGCTGGCAGGCTAAGCGCAGGACCTCGTGGGTGCCGCGTACGTTGGTGGCTTTGAGGTAGTCGTACGAGTACATGAAGTGCACAATCGCACCGTTGTGATAAATCACATCGATCGTTTGTGCGAGTGCGCCGAAGTCGGCTGCCGTGAGCCCGAGGAGTGGCTGGCTGAGGTCACCCACGATCGGGATGATGCGGTCGGCATGGTTCGCATCCCACAGACCATAGCTTTCGAGCGCGTGCTGCAAGCGCTGTTGCCCTGCCGCAGCATCGTCGGCACGTACCAAGCAATGGACGGTCGCAGACGTGGTGGCGAGCAGATTCCGAAGCAGGTACGCCCCAAGGAATCCGGTGCCGCCTGTCAGGAAGATGTCGTTGACGGGCGCATCCGTCGCCACAGGTTGGGGCTGAATCGACGCGTCCAAGACGACTTCATCGCGCAAGTCAACGGCAGGCGCTTTGGGCTGCTCCGCTGGTTTCGGCTGGTCGTTTGCGTCTTGGCGAATGTCATTAAGCAAGAACTCCGTCATGCCTGCAATGGTGGGGCCTTCCAAGAACTTGACGATGGGAATGGCCACACCAATTTCCTGTTGGATATGCGTGCGCATCTCCATTGCCATCAACGAGTCGATGCCCAAATCCGTCAGCGGGCGATCGGCTTGTAGATGCGCAGGGTCTAGGCCAAGGGCCTGTCCGGCGCGCTCTGCAATTTCGTTGGCGATGAGCGCGTACTGCACATCCGGCGGTTCCTGCAGGAGGGCGAAGCGGCGGAGTTTGGCCGTCTCACTCAGCGCAGCTTGCGCACCAAAGGCGCTGTCGCTTAGGACGTCTGCCATCCACGCTGTGGCCGTGCCCAGTTCTTGAAGCCGATGCCAGTCGATGTTGAGCACGCCGAGTTGTGGAATGTCGTGCCCCAAGGCAATGCCGAGCGCTTCGGCGATATCCAGTAGCGACGTAGGCTGCAGGCCAAAGTCCGCACCAAAGGACAAGAGCTTGCTGCCCTCATCGGTGGTACCACGACCCACATCCGCCACAAAGCCCCAGTTGATCGTGTGCGCGTTGACGCCTCGGCTGCGTAGGTCATGGGTCAAGCCATCCAAATAAGCGTTCGAGGCGGCATACAAGCCTTGGCCTGCCGAGCCCGCCAGCGCCGATAGCGACGAGAACATCAAGAAGAAGTCGAGCGCAGTCACATCAACAGCATCCACCAAGTGCTGTGCGCCCTGCACTTTGGGACGCAGCAGGTCCACGACCGTCGTCGTTTGGACGGTGAGGTCGGATTGGAAGACAGACTGCCCTGCTTGATCCTGCCACGCCGCTGCCGTGTGGATGATGCCGCGAACAGGATGCACGGCGTTTGTCGAAAGAAACGCATCGAGGGCGGATGCATCGGCTATGTCGAAGGCACCATATGTGACCTGTGCACCAAGCAGTTCCAACTGCTGAATCGCATAGACTTTGGCGGCCTGCGGATGCTCAGCATCTAGTGTCGCCCATGTTGCACGAGGTGGCAAGGCGGTGCGGCCGACAAGCAGTAGATGCTGTGCACCCTGCTGGACGAGCCAGCGGGCTGCCTCAAACCCAAGTCCGCCCAAGCCGCCCGTGACGAGGTACGACCCTTCCGGGTCTGCTTCGAAAGCGGCAGGCTCTGGCGGTGTGTAGCGGTGCAGACGCGGTACATAGGTCGTGTCCGACCGGAACGCTATCTGGTCTTCGGCAACTCCCTGAAGCAGTGCCCTGACCAACTGCTGTGCATTGCTTTCGCTGGAAGCTTCGGAGTCTAAATCGACCAATTGACCCCAGTGCCGAGGAAACTCCAGCTGAAATGAGCGCCCAAGTCCCCAGTGCAACGCTTGCTCATGGGCTACCGCGTCCGTCGCCTGAACGGATTGCCCACCGCTGGTCGTGAGCCAGAGCTTTGGCGGTTTTGCCCATGCGTGCTCAGTGACGGCCTCCATCAAGCGCAGCAGCGCCTCCACCGAGGTGAATGCACCCTGAGCGGTCGCATCAAGCGGCCAGAGGTAGAGCATCCCCGCACAGGCCGCAGCTTCACCCGAGAACGCATCCGCGAGGAGTTGCTTGTAGCCAGCAACCGAGAGGAGCGCGGTGCGATAC
>CAYYHN010000606.1:0-3544 GCA_964471245.1 uncultured Rhodothermaceae bacterium
TCGCGGATGCCGTTGCCTCCATCGACGACCGCGGCTCGGCCTCGCGCCGGGCCGCCTTGGAGCGTTGCGTCTCCGCGCGCAAGTCCTCCGTCCGCTGCTGCACGAGGGCATTGAGTTCCGTCACCCGCCGCTGCTGTTGCCGGCTGCGCCACACGAACGCTCCAACGATCCCCAAGAGCAGCAACACGCCAAGCGCCAGCCGAAAACCCGTCGTCTCATACACGTAGGGCGGCACAACGACGTTGAGGACAGCCCCTTGCTCGGGCCACTGCCCCGGATAAGCGGAAGCGACCACTTCGAACGTATAGGTACCCGGGGCGACGTTGGTGAAGATAGCGACCTTCCGCGCATCGACCTCGGTCCACGGCCCCGAACCCATCCGGTATCGAAAACGAACGGCGTCGGGCCGGGTGTAGTGGATGCTCGCATAGCTGATCTCCAGATCGCGCTCGCCGAGCGGCAACATAGCCCCCTCAGCCAGCGACCAAGGAACTTGCTGACTCCCTGCTTGGACGGCATCGATGTAGGAACGGATGGGCACGGCATCGGGCTCTACAGTCGCTGGATCAATGACGACGGCACCGGCTTGCGTAGCAAACCATAGCCGCCCATCGCTCGCCTTGAGGGCAGAGGATTGGCCGCCGCCGTTGGCTTCGCGGTCACGCAACCCAGCGCTTTCATCGTAGCTCACGGAGAACACCCGGTTGGCGCGCCCGTTGGCAAATGCTTGGAGTTGCGCCTTGGGAATCCAGAAGATGCCTTGGTTGCTGCTCATCCAGAACCGCCCATAGTCGTCTTCGAGGATGGCGTGGACACCGTCGCTGTAGAGGCCATCGGCTTTGGCATAGACCGTTACATCGAGGGGCTGACTCGCTAGTACAGCGTGGCTCGCCAACCGATTGAGGCCGCCATCCTCTGTGCCAATCCAAAGCATTCCCCCATCGCCGAGATGAATCCACCGGACGTTGTTGCTACTCAAGCCCTGCTCGGTGGTCACACCGATGAACTGGCCGTCTCGGTAGGCCATGATGCCACCGCCGTTGGTCGCCATCCATAGCGTTCCGTCGGCGTCCTCTACGAAGGCGCGTACTTGATTGGCTGTCAAACCATCAGCAACGGTGTATTTTTGCAGTTGCTCCTCGCAATAGCTGTAGAGCCCACCGCGTGTGCCAAACCAAATACAGCCGGTGTGGTCCTCGAACATGGCACGTGTTTGCAAGAGCGGGTCGACCGTACTGCCAAAGATCATTTGGCGACGACGCTCCCACTGAAACGGCTGCTGGGTTGGCGAAAAATAGATGCCATCACCAGCCAACCACACGCCTCTGTCTGCTGGCATAAGTATTTCCAAGACCGAACTCCGACTGCGCAACTCGGCTGATGGCCAGTTAGTCACCTCCTCATCGCGCAGCACGGAGAGGCCACCTCGCTGCGAACCGACCCAGATACTCCCCGCCTCGCCTTCTTGAATCGCGTAGACATTGTCGCCTGCTAACCCTTCGGCGGTCCCATACGTCGCAAACAGACTCGACCGCAGCCGATGCAGGCCTTGGCGATTCGTAGCGACCCACAGGTTACCTTCGTCGTCGAGCAGTGTATCCCGTATGTAGCTGTTGGTCCCTTGGAGCTGCAAAACAGGCCTTCCCTCATAGAACACCACACGTGGTCCACTCAGCCAATATCCTGCCCCTTCGGCGGTGCGAAACGACCACGTACTGAGCCAATCACTCCGCGCACCGGGATCAGTGTAGACCACTTCCGTGATGCTGGGCACGTTGACGCGAGGTTCTTGCGTCAGACAAGTCAGCGTTTGCGATTCCCCGATGCATAACCGCCCCAGATGGTCGTGCAAGAGTTGGCCACCCGCTTCACCAAGATCACCCATGCGTGCCGCTTGCCCATTTTCAACACGAAAAAGGCCCGCTTTCGTCATCATCCATGTGATGCCTGCCATGTGGGGGTCCGCATAGGCATGATGCACGAAGCCGCCAAACTGCTGCGGGTCGAGCGTCTGGAGGACCTCCCTGTCGTGCTGCACAATGACGGCATTGGGAGCGATGCCCCAAATGCCGCGTTCGGCTGCGGGGAAGATGGCGATTTGCATCGGCACTTCATCGACCGACCACACGTGGCGGAGCGAATCACCTTCGACCCGCCAAACGGTGTGCTTGGTGTGCAACCATACGCCGCCGTCGTGGCTCTGGATTAAATCCAGCGGCACTTCATTGATGGCCGGCATGACCGTCGCGCGGCCATCGGCTACAAACCCTACATGCTGTTCGCCTGCAACAAACCAGATACGGCCGTCAGCATCTACTTCCAGCTTGCTGATCCGGTTGGAGGGCAAGCCGGGCACGTTGGCCGCATTAAACACGCGAAACGTAGCGCCATCGAACCGCACGAGGCCATCGAATGTAGCGAGCCAGAGGAAGCCGTCGGGCGTCTGGACGAGGTCGTTGACGGAATTGACGGGCAGGCCATCGGCAGTGCCCCACTCGTTATGCACAAACCCCTGCGCCACCTCGACTTGGGCTGTTGCCACGCGAGGCAGCAAACAGGCCAGCCCAAAGAGCACGAGAAAACAGACGAAACGATGCATGGCAGGGGCGACGAGAAAGGACAGGTTCCAATCTACGACGCCCCTACCCTATTTGTCGATACCGATTATTTGACTAGGGCGAGCGCATGCTAATTTAGGCCGTACACAACGTGTCATCCTGAGCGGAGCCCGTAGGGCGTAGTCGAAGAAAGGAGCTTGCGACTAAGCCTTAGCTAATCTGGCTAACATAGTAGCTCCTTTCGGCTTGTAGAATGCGTTGCTCAACACAGATCCTTCGACTCGCGCTGCTCGCTCAGGATGATACACCTGTTAGGTTTCTGGTAGACCCCAAAAAGTATTTAGCATGCGCTTACCCTGATTATTTGACCAGCAGCATCGTCCGGGTAAGGCTCTGGCTGCCCACTTCCAAGCGGTAGATGTACACCCCGCTCGGACGGTCGCCCGCCGACCACACCGCCTCGTAACGACCCGCTGCCTGCATCCCGTCGACCAGCACCGACACCTCACGGCCCAACGCATCGTAGACTGCTAAACGCACACGCTCCGTGCGTGGCAACGCGTACCCGATCACCGTCTCCGGGTTGAACGGGTTCGGGTAGTTGCCGTGCAACGCCACGTCATCCGGCACACCCAACAGCGCTGTCTCCATGTTCGTCGATACCGCGCCTGATGACACCACTAAGCGGAACCGACCCCGACCAGCGCTGCTCTTGGCTGCACGTACCTGCCGGCCTGCCTCCAGCTTACCCAAGCCGCCCGTCGTAGCACCCGCGCTGAAACGGTACTCCGTCTGCTGACGCAAGTCCACGATCGTCTCCGTGGCGCGGTCCAAGAGATGCACCTGCCAGCCGTCGGGGATGTGCTCCCATGTGGGCCAGCGTAGCGTGAAGGTGCCTGCTAGCCCAGCGCTCGTCAGTACCAACTCGTACACCTGCGGCTGCATCGGGTCGTAGGCGCGGGCCTCTTGCGCCAGCAAACCGCCAT
>CAYYHN010000607.1:0-3544 GCA_964471245.1 uncultured Rhodothermaceae bacterium
CTTTCTGAAGAGCCTGGCAAAGGAGGGGGTGTCTCGCGAGAGGATCCAGAGAATCCATCAGATTATCGCCCGATCTCTGATTAGTGATTCGGGCTGGATGCTTGATGGCAAGCGACGTCTTGCATGCCTTCAATTAGCGAACTGGCTTGCCCTACCAAGGAGTGTTCCCGAGCGTTCGTTGATTCGCGAACATGTTGCGGATGGTGTTGTCAAACAATTAAGCGCCGAGGCGCAGGCTCAGCTCAGGAAGCGGATGCTGGAGCACGACTACGCCTTGCCCATGGCGGTGATGACGCTGGTGAATGCCGCACGCCGTGGCGAGCCTGGGGAGTTGGCTTCCCTTGACGCCTATTTCGAAGAGAAAGCTGACTCTAGTGAGGGCGACACGAAGGCGGGTTGGTTGATGGCACGCGCTTATGCCGCCGAGGCCAGCACGCAACCTACATGGTCTGTGCTTCACGGGCAGTCTTACTTAAATGAGGCTCTGTTGGTCTCTACAACTAATGACCGTAAACGCGAAATTGTTAAGTGGCTTGTGCAAGGCCAGGCCGCACTAGGGAATCCCGATCGAGCGCGCGGCATTTTGGCTGATCACGCAGACCTCTACAGAAGCGGCGAGCATTACGCTCAGAGCGAAAATCTTCAAATGCAAATTAATGCCGCTGCTCGGGCCCAGTCAACGTGGGTCCAGAAGCAAGTTGATTTCGAGACAGATCAGCGGCAGCAGTTGTTGTTAAAGCGCCTTGCTGCGGCACGCGCGAGTGGCAACGCTGCGCAGGCAGAACGTTACGAGCGATTGCTCAAGCAGTTTGAGAACTGACATACAAGCATCAGGAATACGAATCCATTATTCCGGTCTCAGCACCGATTCATGAAAGGCCAAGTGGCATGGTATTGATTTCATCCTACCTCCGACTCTGGAAAGACCTTCTGACTGATCGCCGGCTTTACCAGCCGATGGCGGTGATGGTAATTCTGGCCTTTGGCGCATTGTCGTTTGCTACACCCGGGGACGTAACAGTCTCGGATTCGCCAGATGACGAATGCTGCACTCAATGTTGTGATCAGCTAGCGTCTCTGGGTTCGTACGAGACTTACGCCCCGGTAGTGCTTTGGACTGGTGCGGTCAAGGAGAGCGGGTCGGATGCATCGCTTCCTGGTGTAGGCGGCTCCTTCTCCCACAGCCGAACCTATTCGAGCATGATCGGTATGGACGATGCGGCGGGATTGAATCCGGTGTATATCCAAGGTAATCGCTGGAGTGGGGGAGTGATCAATCGGATGGTGGTGAGCACGGATGTAGACCCGGGAGATGAGAGCGACCCCGATACATTCGACATTGTTGCGGACGTTACTGCCAAGCGTTCGTTTACCCGTGTCGGGGCAACCGATGAGTTTACGACCTCCAAGGCGTCTCGCTTGAAGGTTGTCCATAACACGACCGACAAGCAGTATGAGGTCTATAACGAGGGCCGCAGCACAGTCTGGCATTATCACAGTTTCGATGACACGCTCGATGAGGGGCAGCGTGGTATGTTGAAAGCAAAGGCTGACCGTAACGGTACGAGTACCGACTACAGCTACGGCGGCAGCGGTGACGAGAAGAACCGGATTTCATCTGTAACGACCAGCCAAGGCTGGGAAGTGGATTACACCTATGCGGTCGGTACGGCGAACATCGGCAAGATCTCGCAGATCGATGTGAAGGACGCGGCGTCGGGCGGCAACGTGATGCAGCGTGTGCGTTACACGTACAAGGGCGACGCGAACCTGACGCTTCATACTGATATATCGAGTACTGCGACGGATGGCGACCTCTTGCTTGTCGAGGTGTATACGATGGGCTCTGACCCCACCAAGTGGGGCGCAAACCCGGCAGATGCAGACTTCGCTCATCGTGACGTGACGATGTATCGATATGAGGCCGGTAGCCGGGTTAAGGCGGTATGGGAGCCTGGCGCGGCGGGGAACGCTATCGACGGGATCGGCGCGGTGACCGATCCAGAAGACCTGCTTAACCAATCGGATGTGGCGGTTGCGGATTATCGTTCGCGTTCGTTCACCTACTATTCGGGTGATACATCGACGGCGAGTATCACAACACCCTTCACAGCCAACGAGAACCTGAACACGACCTACGGCCTAGACGAAAGGGCGGAAACCGAGACGAACGGCGACTCAGAGACTTTCTATCGCGTCAAGAGTGAAACGATCTACACTGGCCAAGGCGGCGTAACCAAGACGTACTTCTACCTGCAGCAGAATGCAAGCGGCTCGGGCGAGCTGGACGAAGTGCGTTACGTAACGATCGAGGACACGGAAGACGCATCAGACAACGCGCGCTTCCGAAAGCTTTACGCAATGAACAAGGAGGGGGTCCTCCTGCGCGAAGTCTTCATCGACGACCCTAGCGCCTCGCCCCCTCGTTATTGGGCGACTTCTAAGCTAATCGGCACGTCCGATGGCAGTCTCACACGCAATAAGGTGCTTGAAAAGCGGATGGTTTCGGCGCATACCATTGTGGACACGGCGGCGGAGCTTATTAAGTTCCTGGACCCGACTTCGGGCACCAACGACAGTGATACGCTCAATGACAACACCGGTCGAATTATGGTCACTGACTACGAAGACTCGACCTACGGAGATGTCAACGGGACGTACACGACGACGCAAGGCATTAAAGAGGGCGAGAACGGCACAACGCACAGGCTGGGCTACACGCACTACGAGAAGTTCGGGGGCAGTGCGACGCCGGCGGACGACAGGCCCCGGTTCCTTCAGGTCGAGTCATACAGCGTGACCGCGTTCGGCACGACGACGAAGCCAACCCCTGCAACGATTAGCGATGACGACGTGACGACGTTCGCTTACACCTTCCACGACGCAGGCGAACAGCAGATCAAGACCAAGACGACGACCCTTCCCAAGGTCACGACCAGTGAAAACGGGTCGGGCGTGCGGACTACCACTTCGGTCTACATGGACACGCTTGGCCGGACGCGCTGGAGTAAGGACGGCGAGGGGAATATTACCTACACGTCCTATGACAAGGACACGGGAGGCACGGCGCTGGTCGTGCGTGACGTCGAAACCGACGCGATGACTTCGGAGATCACCGACAACACCCAGAACTGGGAGGCTTGGTCTGGAGCTGCGCCTACAGGGTTCACCAATACTGATAATGGCAACCTGCAACTGGTCAGCAAGACCGAGTATGACGACCGTGGTCGAGCCTATAAACGCATCGATGCGGAGGGCTTGGCAAGCTACACGGTGTACCTGACCAACGAGACCCGCATCTACCCGGCCTGGGACGATTCGACGAACAAGCCTTTGCTTCCGATCCGTGTGACGAAGACGGACGATGGGGGACGGATGCTTGAGTCCTTCGCGCTCGACCCCTCGGGTGTGACGGTGGGCCTGTCTGGCGGCGAGCCGACGGGCGTTGATACGGGCGTGAGCCAGTCGGACTACATCTCGTGGAGCAAGTCGAGCTACAACGATTACTTCCAGCTCGAGCACACCGACCGATACCACGACATCC